>NZ_JAHDIG010000080.1 GCF_020630935.1 Bernardetia sp. | reverse complement strand
GCAGAGGAAGATACGCTGAGTAAAGCTGTCGTTGTTAAGCCAAATGAAAACGAAGTTATACCAGAAGTAGAAGACCCAATTATTGATACACTCAATGGCTTCTACGAAGGCGAGTATGTTGCTGTAAATCACGGAGCAGATAGTTGGTATTTGGCTCAAATTATTGCCTTTGATGGTGGAAAAACCAATCTGCGTTATATGGATGGCGATGTAAATAGTAAAGATTTTGTAGAGTTAATGAAACTAGACACAGTTGATATTCAAAAAAACGATAGAGTTTGGGCATTGTTTGGAGATGGTATTCGCTTTAGACAAGGAATGATTGGAGATATTGAGGAAGATTCTGTTATCGTCAAATTTGAGGGCTTTGAAGATGATAAAGTACACTTTTTAAGGATATTCAAAACTGAAGATTAGACATAAAATATTGAATAAAGTAAATTTATTATCATCAAGACAAGAAATAAAATACTATTGTTTCTTGTCTTTTTTTTTGTAATTTGGATATATCAAAGTGAAAGAAAAATAAACTTACCAGAAAATAAGAAATGACTTCTTCTAAAAAAATTTATAATGACGCTTCAAAACTTCAAAAAAAAGTTGAAATATGGAGATTTAATAATCAAAAAGTAGTTTTTACCAATGGCTGTTTCGATATTTTACATCTAGGACATGTAGATTATTTGGAAAAAGCTGCATCTTTAGGAAAGAAGCTCGTAGTGGGTGTAAATTCTGACTCTTCTGTCAAAAGTCTAAATAAAGGTGTAGAACGTCCTATCAATGACGAATATGCTAGAATGCGTATTTTGGCTGCACTAAGTTTTGTAGATGCTGTAGTCTTGTTTTCCGAACCCACGCCTTTAGAACTCATTATGAAACTAAAACCAAGTGTTTTAGTAAAGGGAAATGATTATGCTATCGAAAATATTGTAGGAGCAGATGTAGTATTAGAAAATGGAGGAGAAGTCAAAACCATCGAACTCGTAGAAGGATATTCTACTACTAAAATTGTAAATAAAATTTTGGGTAAATAAAAAAACTGGTTCAAGCCTCATTACTTGAACCAGTATATGTATTATTGCTTTATTTATTTCTAATCTCTTCTTCCCAAAAGCATCGAAGCATAATAAAGAAGTGTAGCAAGTGATGAAAGTGCAGCTACTACATACGTCATGGCAGCCCAAGACAAAGCTCCTTTTGCCATTGAATATTCTTGTGGATTGACAATATTTTCTTCTTTTATCCACTTTAAAGCTCTTCTACTCGCATCAAACTCTACTGGCAAAGTGATAAAACTAAAAAGTGTAGAAACAGCCAAAGCCAATACACCCAAAGCCAATACATACGGAATATTGGCAAAAAACAGCAAGCCAATTCCAATCATCAATAAAAAAGGAGTAAAACGATTTGTAATATTCAGAACAGGCACCATTGCAGAACGAAAACCTAAGAACGCATACGCTTTTGCATCTTGAATAGCGTGTCCACATTCGTGAGCAGCAACAGCTACGGCAGCAGCATTACGCCCATGAAAAACAGCTTCGCTCAAATTAACCGTTTTATCACTGGGGTTGTAGTGGTCTGTAAGTTGTCCTCCTACACTCATTATCTTTACGCCTCCGATTCCATTATCGTTGAGCATTCTTTGCGCTACTTCTGCACCACTCATTCCAGAAGCCAAAGGAGTTTGAGAATATTTTTTAAATCTATTTCTAAACATAAATTGCACGCCCATACTTATCAGACCTACAATGATTATCAAAATGTAACCTGCATCCATTACCATAAAATCTAAATTTTTAAGTTGAAAAAATAATGTAGAAAAGACGTTATTGCCTTTCATTAGAATCTAAACGCAAATGAAGAAAACTTGTTTTTTAGTTTTGAAGAAACTTCTAAATCAATCCTCAACCTGTTTCTTATAAGACTTTTCAAGATTCAGTATTAGTTTTCCATCAACTAACTCATAATGATTTTTTATAATCACTATCCCTTCTTTATAAATAAATTCATTATAATACTCATAAATTTGATTGAACTGAAAAAGCTGTCCATTATAGGGTTCTCCGTCTTTAAAATTAATCTCAACAGTTTCAAGAGTTAGTGGGTTTATAGACCTTTCTAAAACTATTATATTATCCAAAAAAATCTGTTCTGATAATAGTTTGCCTTCATAAAAAACTTTCTGAACACCTTCTCTTTTACTGTCTTTATAATTGGTATGTACAGATATTAGAAGACTATTGGAGATATTTAAACCATCTATAATATTAGAATTTTTGCTATCATATATTCCTACTCCTATGAGTTTGTCACCTTGATTATTCATCCAATATATTGTGTCTCTTTCTACACCATATACCCGTGTTTGGAGATTGCGAAAATCATTTGGTGCTTCAAATTCTACATATTTGACTAGCTCTCCTTTTTCAAAAAACTGTTTATAGTAACCACCCAATACTACGCCCTCATAAACTCTTCCATCTATATACTTTGTTGTATAGTCTATTTTTTCATTTTCTAGATAAACAACAGACAACCCGTGTAATACTCCTTTTTTATAATTTGATTTCTCTGATATTTTCCCCTCGTCAGTGTACCACACAATTTCACCTTCAAATATTTCTTTATCCAAATCAGAAAAAAAACCTTCCATCTGTAAAATACCGTTGATGTAAAAATCTTTAACATGATAAAGAGAATCATCTTTTTTGTAAAGTATTCTATAAAAATGAGCTTCTTCTTTTGTAGTTGTATTCCACTCCTCATCGAAATAAATTTTAGACTGACTACTAGCACTTTGAGTAAAGAAGAAACAAGATAGTGTAATTAACAACATTTTAAAGTTACCTTTTTTCATTTTATAGTCAATAAATATTATTTTTTTAATCATTACAAAAAACTGTTGCCCTTGTCTTTAGTTTGATATTCTAACTATTGCCAACAGAGTAAAATTATTTTTCGTTTTCAAGTTACAATTACTACATTTGAATAGAAGATAGTTATTAGTCATGTAAATTCAAACTAACCAAAAAACTAAATGTACGACACACTACAACCTATTCTTGAAAAAGAACTCCAAGAAATAAAAGATGCAGGACTTTATAAAAAAGAACGCATCATCACTACCCCTCAATCAGCAGCCATCAAAACACAAAGCACTGGCGAGGTAATTAATTTTTGTGCAAACAACTATTTAGGACTTTCCTCTAATCCTCGTGTATTGGCAGCAGCTAAAAAAGCTATCGACACGCACGGTTTTGGTCTTTCTTCGGTTCGTTTTATCTGTGGAACACAAGATTTACACAAAGAACTTGAACGCAAAACAGCCGAATTTTTAGGAATGGAAGACTGTATTTTATACGCAGCAGCCTTTGACGCTAACGGAGGAGTTTTTGAACCACTCTTAGGAGCAGACGATGCCATTATTTCAGATGCTCTAAACCACGCTTCTATCATTGATGGCGTTCGTTTGTGTAAGGCAAAGCGTTTTCGTTATGAACACAACAATATGGCAGACCTTGAAAAACAGCTTCAAGATGCCGATGCAGCAGGAGCAAAACAAAAAATGATTGTTACTGACGGCGTGTTTTCTATGGACGGAACAATCGCTCAACTAGACAAAATCTGTGATTTGGCAGACAAATATAAGGCTTTAGTAATGGTAGATGAGTGTCATTCATCTGGTTTTATGGGTAAAACAGGACGAGGAACGCACGAATATAGAAATGTAATGGGCAGAATTGACATCATTACAGGAACGTATGGAAAGGCTCTTGGAGGTGCTTCGGGAGGTTTTACAGCAGCAAAAAAAGAAATTGTAGAAATGCTTCGTCAGCGTTCTCGTCCGTATTTATTTTCCAATACGGTTGCGCCACCGATTGTGGGAGCTTCTATTGAGGTGTTGAATGTTTTGATGGAATCTACGGAGCTTAGAGATAAGCTAGAAGAAAACACGAAATATTTTAGAGAGCAGATGACAAAAGCAGGATTTGATATTGTAAAAGGAGAACACCCTATCGTTCCTGTGATGCTTTATGATGCGCCACTTTCTCAAAAATTTGCTGACCGTCTTTTAGAAGAAGGAATTTATGTAATTGGTTTCTACTATCCTGTTGTTCCGAAAGGAAAAGCTCGTATTCGTGTGCAGCTTTCAGCCCTTCATGAGCGTGAACACTTAGACAAAGCCATTGCAGCTTTTACGAAAGTAGGGAAAGAATTGGATGTTATTTCGTAATGAAAATTATTGATTAAAAATTAAAAAATGAATGGTTTGCCTTTGTGTGAGCCGTTCGTTTTTTTGTTAATTAAATCCTCGTTGACGGCTGTATTTTGAGTCTCAACGACGGTTTATTTTTTTCTAACCGTCAATGAGTTTGAAAGCGTCGTTGAGGATATTTTTTTTAGAAAAATAACTATATTCAGTTTTGTTTAAATGATAAAAAAATAAAATGACAGATATAGAAAAAGTTGAAAGACGTATTGAAGAGAATTTAAAATCTAAAAATTATATATTAGATTTATCTAATTGTGGACTTACAGGAGCTGAGAATGAACTAAAAAAAATAAAAGATGCAACTCATTTAGAAATTTTTGATTTGAGCAATAATCTAATCTCAGATATTACATTTTTAAAAGAACTGAAAAATCTAGGATATCTTAGGCTGAATAACAACCTAATTATAGATATTACGGCTTTAAAAGAATTAAAAGGTTTACATAGCCTTAACTTAGAAAGTAATAAAATTTCAGATATTACAATTTTAAAGGAAATAAAAAATTTACATAGCCTTAAATTAAATAATAATAATATTTCAGATATCACAGCTCTGGAAGAATTGAAAAAATTACATAACCTTGGTTTAAAGGCTAACCAAATCTCAAATATTTTAACTTTGAAGGAATTGCAAAGATTGCATGAACTTCACTTAGGCAAAAACCTAATTTCAGATATTACTACACTGAAAGGATTGAAAGATTTACGGTATCTTGATTTAAAGGATAATCAATTATCAAGTGTTCCATTAAACTTCCTCAGTAAACTACCTAGACTAGAGAAATTGTATTTATCTGAAAACCCAATTCAAAATATACCGAGTGAGCTATACGAAGGTTATTCCAATAATTGCCTTAAAAAAGTAAAAAACTATCTTCAATCCATAGAAAAAGAAGAAGACCGAAAAGAACTCAATGAAGCCAAACTAATTTTTGTAGGAGTGGGAGAAGTAGGAAAAACAGAGCTTTCAGAAGCACTAAGTGAAGTAGAATATAGATTTATAAAAGGGAGAGAATCAACGAAAGGCATTCGTATAAAACCTTGGCAGTTAGTAGATTGTGAGCGAGATGAACAAAAAATAGATTTTATAGCACATATTTGGGATTTTGCAGGGCAAGAGATAAACTATGGCACACATCAGTTTTTTCTTACCAAAAATTCTATATATGTTTTTGTATGGGAAAAACGTAAAGGAGAAGAGAAATCAGACTTTAGTTATTGGTTGCGTATTGTATCGCTCCTTTCTAAAAATGCACCCATTTTCATTGTTCAAAATAAAATAGATGAAGGAATAGAAGAAATCAATCGAAAACAATGGAAAGGGCAGTTTGATAATATTGTTGGTTTTTACAAAACTTCTTGTAAAGATGGAACAGGAATCAATGAACTTAGAGCAGAGGTACAAAACCAGCTCATAGAACTTCCACATACCAAAGAAATTTGGAATAAATACAGGGTAGCTGTGCGTGATGAGCTTTTAGAAAGCAGCAAAATCACTGATTATATAAGCTACAAAGAGTATTTGAAAGTCTGTGAAAAGCATACCGTTTCAAAAGAGGATGCGTATTTCTTGAGCGACCAGCTTCATACGATTGGTTCTATTCTTCATTTCGCAGAAGAGGCAAGGCTCAACAAAACAGTTGTTTTGAATTCAGAGTGGGTAACTGATGCAGCGTATTTGCTTTTAGATACAAAAAAAGTAAAAAACGGACGTTTTGATTTTTCAGAACTGGATAAAATATGGGAAGATGAGCGTTTTGATGAAAAGCACGAGTTTTTAATAAAGCTATTGGAAAAATTTGAACTCATTTTTCAGTTTCAAGATAGCGATATATATGTTATTCCAGAAGGTTTGCCAGTAGAAGAGCCAACGGACGTTGCAAAAATAAAACCTACTTTTGAAAGCAAAAAAACCAAATATTTGCGTTTTGAATATAATTACCCTTTTATGCCAAAGGGAATTTTGAGCCGTTTTATTTGTCGTCTGCATGAAAACATTTTTGAAGAGTATTTTTGGAAAAATGGCGTTGTGCTTGTTTTAGACAAAGGAACGTTTGCAAAAGTAATTTTGAATGAAGTAGAAAATCCCAAAACAATAAAAATAGAAGTTTGGGGTAAACAAGCTGATAAACTCTTAGCTATTATTCGTCAAGACATAGACCATATTCATAGTAAATTTGAAGAGTTAGAGGTCTTTCAAAAAATACCTTGTGTTTGTGGGGAATGTAAAGACGCTTCAAAGCCTTACTTACACGATTATGCTACACTCAAACGTTTTCAAGAAAAAGGAAAAACCACGAGAGAATGCGCCATTAGTGGCGACGATGTAGAAATAATAACGCTTTTAGAGGGAATCATAGATACCAAAACAATAAAAAATAATAGACTTGTAGAATTAATTGAGAGAAATGAGGTAGGAGAATTTTTTAATGAGTTAACTAGAATGGGAATCGGAGGAAATGAAATCGCACGTTTAAGAGATGAGTTCATAAGTGGAACGAATGATTTTCAATTTCACAGCCGTTTGATTGCCTTAGTTTCTAAGTTTTAAGGGAAAAACTATCAAAAAAAGCAGATTTAAGTTACCCTTTCAAATCTGCTTTTTTTAGGTCTTATCATTTTATAATTTTTGGTCTGCTCTAACGAGACTGACCTCACTTAATTTAAACAGCTACTCCCTTCACCTTCTCTACAGCCTTTTTATAAACTTCTTCATACAAAGGTAAAATATTAGAAAGTTCGAATTCTTTAGCTCGTTTTAGAGCATTTTCTTTAAAGGTGGGTAAGTTTTTATCATCTAAGATAATCAAAGCATTTTTTGCCATATCTTTTACATCTCCTACATTACTCATAAAACCACTTACTCCTTGTGAGTTAAGTTCTATAAGTCCACCAGCGTTACTAGAAATTACTGGCACTTGGCACGCCATAGCTTCTAGGGCAGCTAATCCAAAACTCTCTGTTTCAGAAGGCATAATAAATAAGTCTGCTACTGATAATACTTCCTCAATTACATCAATTTCTCCCAAAAAGCGAACATCAGCAGAAAGGTCTAACTCTTTTACTAAGTCTTCCATCGGTCGGCGTTCGGGTCCTTCTCCTACAAGCAAAAGTTTTGCATCTATTTGCTTTCTGATTTTAGCAAAAACCTTGATTACATCATCTATACGCTTTACTTTTCTAAAATTGGACGTATGAACAATTAACTTTTCTCCATTCGGACAAATTGCCTTTTTAAAATGGTCTTTTTGCTGTTTTTTGAAGCGTTCCAAATCAATGAAATTTGGAATAACATCAATTTCCTTTGTAACCTTAAATGTATCATAGGTTTGTTGGCGAAGACTATCTGAAACAGCTGTAACTCCGTCTGATTCATTAATACTAAACGTTACAACTGGCGCATAACTTGGGTCTTTTCCAACTAAAGTAATATCCGTTCCGTGTAAGGTCGTAACTACTGGAATTTGTATGCCTTCTGTTTTGAGAATCTGCTTTGCCATAAATGCAGCCGAAGCGTGAGGAATGGCATAATGAACGTGCAAAAGGTCAAGTTTTTCACACTTTACTACATTGACCATCTTACTAGCTAGAGCAAGCTCATAAGGAGGATATTTGAAAAGTGGATAGGTACGAATATCAACTTTATGATAAAAAATATTCGTACTTAAAAGAGCAAGACGTGAAGGTTGGTCATAAGTGATAAAATGAACTTGATGTCCTGCCTCTGCAAGAGCTTTTCCCAATTCTGTGGCTACTACGCCACTTCCTCCATAGGTAGGATAACAGACGATTCCAATTTTCATGAGTAGTAAAGAGTTGTTTATAAAGTAAAAATAGTTTGAGTCTATAAAAATGTATTATCTTTCCCTTTATGTTTTTTAAGCATTTACTTGACCTACCAAGTCATCAAAGTAAATGGCTGAGTGAGATGCATGATACGTGCATTTTCCATTTTCTATAAGTAAAACCTGTGGCGATTCGTGCTGAATATCTAATTCTTGTGCAATCAGATTTGAAACATTTCGATACTGAATCAAATCTAAATAATAAGGTTCTACTTTTCCTACCTTCTCTTGATTCCATTGGCGTTCGAAACGAGAAAGAGCCATTGAACTGATGGAGCAGCGTGTGCTGTGTTTGAAAATCAGTACAGGAGTAGCGTCAGAGTTTTTTATAATTTCTTGCAGTTTTTCTGGTGTTTCTAATTTGTTCCAGTTCATTTTTTGTGTATTTATGATGTTAGAAATGAATTTTGTAATGAAACTCATTATAGGTTTAGTTAAATCTGTTACATAAAATTTGTATTCAGAACGAATCTTTACCAGTAAAGTTTAGAGTTTTTTCTGATAAAACCTTAACTCTATCGTTTCTTTGTGTTTTTTTAAATTTTTCAATTTGCTTTCCAAATGGTTTAAAACAAAAAAAAGACAACCTAAATTTATAGATTGTCTTCTGATATGTCTTTTGCTAAAAAAATATTACTCTTCTACTTTTGTATAATCGTAATAATAATATCCGTTGTTTCCTGTGATGACAAAAGCAAGTCCGTTTAAGATGTTTTTGTTTTCATCTTGATAGAAAAAATAGCCTTGATATCCTCTTGGGTCGTCTTCATCTATGGCAGAACCTACAATCTTTACACCATTTCCTATAATTTGTTGAGGAATACGTAAAGCTACTGCTTGGTAAGAATTTATATCTATTAGCTCTATTTTAAAAGATACTGTACTGTCTGGTTGATTTTCTCGTTCTATGACTTCTGTAAAAATTATTTCGTCAGCAGCATTTCCTTTTCTAAGTGATGCTTTACTATCGATTTCTTCACCTACAGATAGTTTTCCCTCATATTCTCCAAGTATCAAGGAGGCAAAATCTGGCTTTGGTTCTTGTTCTGCATCATCTCCTCCACACGAAGAAAATACAAGCATTGAAGCAATAGTAAATACAAGTAATAGATAAATAGGGTTATTTTTCTTGATATTCATAATTTTATATGATTCTAGTGATTTTTATTAAAACGCAAAATTACGCATAAATAATTTTATAACAAGACACCTATTTCAATCAAAACGCTGCAAAGAATTTCTTTTTTTTGCTTTTGATATTTCTTACTCATTATCGAAACAGAAAAAGTCTAGTGTTGTATTTTTTATTGTATTACCTAACTCTCTAGCTCTTGTCCAGTCTTGGCAGGCTTCTGTAGGTTGTTGTAAATCTAAAAATAGCTCTGCTCGCCTCACATAAAAATCTTTGTTTCCATCATTATAAAGAATCGCTAAGTTAAGGTTTTGCATTCCTTCCTCTTGATGACCAAGTTTAAAAAGCAAATTCGAACGAGTGAAATGATATGCAGATTCTGTTGGATATTCATTGAGAAGAATGAAATTATTTTTTAAACTCAAAACATAGTTTTTAACATCCTTTTCTAGTTTTTCTACAATTTCTTCTCTTTTTTGCTTAGGATTACTACTCTTTTGAATAACTGTTTCGAAGTCTCTTTGAGCTAATCTATTGTTTTGAAGATTCGAATAAGCAAAAGCACGCTGCTCGTAGTAGTCAGCTTTCATTGAATCTTGCTCTATGAGTGTGGTATATATTTCAATGGCAAGCTCGTATTCTTTGAGTCTGTTGTAGTATTCATTTGCTATTTCTTGCGCTGTTCTTTGCTCATATTTACTCAAATTTAGTGCTGTTGAAAAGTCTGTGATTGCTCCCTGCTTTTCATTTACTTGTCCATAGGTTACACCTCTTTCCAAATACATATTACTCTGTTGAATAAGTGCGCTTTCAATCGCTTTCGTATAGTCTTTCAAAGCTCCGTTGGGCGAGCCAAACTGCTCACTATACAATTTTGCTCTCAAATAATAGGCTTCTGAAAAAGAATTATCATAAGCAATGGCAAAACTTAGTTCATCAATGGCATTGCTATACTCTTCAATTTCTATACTCTGTAAGGCACTGTAATAATAAAAACTACTCAAAAAACCATATATAGAACTAACGAGCATAAACATATATGCTACAAAAGCAATAGAAATTAGAGTAGAGTAGAGATTCGTATTTTTTGGGTCTTGTTGTCTTACTGTATGATAACGCTCAAAATTTTGAGTAGCTTCTTCTGGTCGGTGAGTTACATAGTATTTGTAAGAATAGGCAAAACGAAGCGTAATATCATATCTTTCCTTCATAACAGGATTTGACAACACTTGATATGCCTCATTTATCTGTTTGAAAATTTCCTCTGCAAACGGATTATTGGGGTTTTTGTCTGGGTGGAACTCTACTGCCAAACGTTTGAAAGCTACTTTAGCCTCTTCTTGAGAAGCAAGTTCTGGGATTCCTAAAGTAGTATAATGATTTTTCATTGCTGCTCAGTCGCTGTTCTGTAGTATTGTTTTATAAAAGTTGGGGTTATAGTTGCTGATAAGTTTTAGCTTATATTCTATTACTTTTTCCGTTCACTTTTCCTGTTTATTTACCTCATAACTCACTAATAATCATTGTGTTTACAATTTTATAAATATCGTAAAATAAAAGCATTTTGTCTATAAAAATTACGAAAAATTGAGAGTAATTGCCAATTATTTTTGCTTTTTAACAACTATGTCATCTTTAAATTAAAACGACATAGTTGTTTTGATTCGTTTAAGTTCTTACAAAAAATTATTTATATCCTGTAAAATTAAAAGGCGTAATGTCTAAAAGTTCATTTTTTACTTCATCAGAAACCTCTAACGACTTTATAAACTCTTGTATGGTTTCCTGATTCATTGTTTTTCCTGTTCTTGTCAAGGCTTTCAACGCTTCATACGGCTTCGGATATTTTTCTCTTCTCAAAATAGTCTGAATAGCTTCTGCCACCACAGCCCAGTTATTTTCCAAATCAGCTGCGATTTTGGTTTCATTTACTTCTAGTTTCCCAATTCCTTTTTGAAGCGACTTAAAAGCAATGAGCAAATGTCCAAAGGGAACGCCCAAATTTCTAAGTACAGTAGAATCTGTCAAATCACGTTGTAGCCTAGAAATAGGAAGCTTTGTAGCTAGATGTTCGAAAAGAGCCGTCGAAATACCTAAATTTCCTTCTGCATTTTCAAAATCTATTGGATTTACTTTGTGTGGCATTGCCGACGAACCCACTTCATTCGGATTTATTTTTTGCTTGAAATATCCCATAGAAATATACGTCCAAATATCTCTACTAAAATCTATCAAAATTGTATTGATACGCTTATAAGCATCTAGTTTGGCTGCTAAAAAATCATAATTATCAATTTGTGTTGTTAGTTCTTGTCTTTCCAGCCCCAAATGTTTGGCTAAAAAATCTTTGCCAAATTTTTTCCAATCTGTTTTTGGATAGGCTATTTTGTGTGCATTAAAATTTCCTGTTGCTCCCCCAAATTTTCCTGTATTTGGAATACTTTGTAGATGTTCGAACTGTTTTTTGAGACGATATTCAAAAACTCTTATTTCTTTTCCCAGATGAGTGGGTGAAGCAGGCTGTCCGTGTGTGTGAGCAAGTAAAGGAATATCTTTCCATTCTTCTGAAATAGCGTGTAGCTTTTCTATGATTTGATTTATTTCATCAAAAATCACTTTTTCCTCTGCTTCTTTTAACAGAATTGGATTTGCCGTATTGTTTATATCTTGTGAGGTTAGTCCAAAGTGAACAAACTCATTATAAATCCCTAAATCTAATTTCTCTAAGGCTTCCTTTACAAAATACTCTACTGCTTTTACATCGTGATTCGTAATATTTTCTGTTTCCTTAATTTTTTTAGCTTCTTCTAATGAAAAATCATTATAAATTTTTCTAAGATAAATAACTTGAGTTTCTGAAAGCTCTGGAAGTTGTGGCAAATCAGTTTTAGAAACAGCACAAAGCGCAATAAAATATTCAATTTCCACTCGTACACGAGCTTGAATGAGCGCATACTCTGAAAAATAATGTTGTAATGGTTTTGTATGACGCTGATAACGTCCGTCTATGGGAGAAATGGCTGTAAGCATAAACCAATTTAGATTTTAGAGTTCAGAATATAAAAAATCAAACACGCTGTGTTGTTCTGTAACTCTGTGTTTAAAAAAATGTAAAACTATGAATGTAAAAGTACAAACTTCTCGCTTTAAATTCTACATCAAAATTTACATTGTTTTTTAAGGTAGAAAATAACGAACTTTGTAGTCTCTTTTAGAGTTGGTACGACAAACAAAATGAACCCAAAACTATGAAAGTTACTTTTTCAACTATTGTTACCTATTTTTTTCGTGGACTATTGATTACAGTTCCTTTAGCTGGTACTATCTATATTGTTATTTCCTTTTTAGAATGGTTAGATTCTCTTCTTAAATTTCGAACTTGGGGAGTAGGAATTATTGTCATTTTGGTATCTCTTACTTTTATAGGGTATTTGACCTCACTTTTTGTAGCTCGCTCTTTTTTCGAATGGTTTGAAAGGCTACTTTTACGCCTGCCTATGGTCAGTCTGATTTATACTTCCATTAAAGATTTGATGGCAGCTTTTGTAGGGGAGGAAAAAAAGTTTAGTAAATCAGTATTAGTAAAGCTCAATTCTGAAAATGAAGTTTATAGGTTAGGTTTTATTACAGCAGAAGATTTGTCGCTCTTGGGAATTCACGATTTGATTGGTGTTTATTTTCCTCACTCCTACAATATTTCTGGTAATCTGTATTTAGTTCCTTCAAAAAACATAAAACCTATTGATTATGAAAACTCAGCCGACCTTATGAAATTCATTGCTTCTGGAGGAGTATCCGAACTTTTACTGACCGAAAATAAAGAACAAGAATATGGCGAAGACCTTTTATAAAAAAATATAGATTTAGGAGTTTAGAATCTTAAATTGGTTTACCTAACACAAATAATTGTTCATTTTTATTTACTTATCAATTCTCAATTAGAAACAATGGAATTTAATCTCAAAGACATAGCATCTGTCTCACTTATTTTGTTTTCTGTTATCGATATTTTAGGTTCAATTCCTATTATTATTGACCTACGACAAAAAAACGACGGCGAACTAAAAGCCCTACAAGCAACTGTTGTATCTGGCATTCTGATGGTCGCTTTTTTATTTGTAGGACAAGAAATTTTACAACTTTTTGGCTTAGATGTCGCATCTTTTGCCATTGCGGGGGGACTAATTATGTTTCTCATCGGCTTAGAAATGGTTTTGGGAGTAGATTTTTTTAAATCTGACCCAGAGGTAAGCAACTCTACCGTCGTGCCATTGGCATTTCCACTTATTGCAGGGGCAGGAACAATGACAACACTTATTTCACTACGTGCAGAATATTCACAGGCAAGTGTCTTGATTAGTATTTTTATTAATTTGGTTGTGATTTATGCTGTCTTGAGAGCTTCAAAATGGATTGATAAAAAACTTGGAGCTACGGGAAAGGCTGTTTTACGTAAAGTTTTTGGCATCATTCTTTTAGCCATAGCTATCAAACTTATCAAAACAAATATCATAATAGGGTAAAAACTCTTTAGTTAAGAGACACCTCAAAACATCTAATCAAGAAATCAGAATGAAAAAAATATTTTTTGTCTTATTATTTGGTTTATTTATTTCCCAAACAGGCTTTGCACAGCAAGCAATTATCAAGGTAAATCCTTTAAATCCAATTTTAGGACGCTATACATTAGGAGCTGAATTTGCAGTTTCTCAACACTCTTCTTTGAGTTTGCTTATCAGTCGCTCTAGGCTAGGCTTTGACGATTTGAAATATAAAACAGGTGATGGTAGAGAAGTAAGTGGAGAATTAGAACTTACAAGTTGGGGTTTTATGCCAGAATATCGCTATTATTTTGGAGAACAAAGCCTAAAAGGTTTTTATGCTGGAGCATTTGGTAACTACGCTCGTATGAGTGCAAATATTTCTGTAAATGGAGGTTCGGAAAGCACTACTGGTTCAGCAAATACTACCTTTAATAATTATGGATTAGGCATAATGACAGGCTATAACTTTTTGATAAAAGAGCATTTCTCAATAGATGTTTTTGCTGGTTTAGGAGGTTTTTATTACAATATAAATAATATCAAAGTAGTCTATCAAAACGAAGATGTAGTAAACCAAGATATACCCATTCCCATTGCAGGTCCTTTTCCTCGTCTTGGCATAAACCTAGGATATGCTTTTTAAAAGCATCTAAAATCCCTTTCCATAAAAAATTATGTCTAAATATATTTTCTACCTTTAACAAAAGTTATTATTTTTTTTGTAATTTTCGGTTAATATTCAATTTTTAGGTAAAATAGACGTAAGTAATAAATTTACTATACACCATAAAAACGACACTCTTTACTAAAATTAATCTTACCCTCAAACGAAATTCCCTATTTATGAAAATTAATTCGCTCTATTCGTACTTTCTTGTTTTTTCATTACTTTTTTCAGTAGGAATGTTCTCTTCTTGTGCAAGTACTGATACTAAAACAGAAGAAACTACTCAAGAAAATACTACTGATGAAACAAACACAGAAACATTAGACACAGACCAAGCAGCACCTACAAAATTTGCTTCTCTTGATGAAATGGTGGTAGATTTGGGAGATTATAGTGCAGATAATAATACGTATGAGAAAATGTCGGATGCAAAAATTCGTATTTCTCCTGCTGTTCCTGCTAGTGCTGATGAAGCTCAGACACAAGATATTGTAAAAGCAAGTTTAGTAACTATGGTAATGCGTTCTTTTATTCACACTGACCTCAATGAAGTGAGTATTAAAGTTGTTCCTCAAAAGGCTTCTATGAATCCAGAAGAAGCAAAAATGATGGAAAAATATACACGTGAAGCTACTATCACTCGCCAAAAAGCAGAAGAAGTAGCCAAACAATATGCTGGTACAGACCTCAATTCTTTGGTAGGTAACAAAATTGGCGACCTTTTCCGTGCTGATATGCCAAACGATAACTTAGAAAAACTGAGAAGCGAAAACTTAAACGAAGTATTTTCAGCCCTTACAGGTAAGTAAAATATTCAAAGCTAGATATTCAACTTCTATGAAAGCATATTCTTTAAATAGGATATGCTTTTTTCATTACCTTTGTCTTCCAATTCAAGTTTATTCCAAACTATGTAGCCTTTTCAATGAACATCAAAAATTATATTTGGCTTCTATTTGCATTTGTGTTTTTATTTACGCTTCGCTTTTTCCGTCTTGCCGAATTAGGGCTTCACGACTACGACGCCATAACCAATTTTTTAGCAGCTCAAAATATTGTCGAAGGAGATTTTTCTATGCTTTTTCATCACGCAGCTCCTTTTTTACATCTTTTTGATGCTTTTTTTTACTTTGCATTTCAAAACACTAATAATCCTTACACTTTTACTGTCTATGCAGAAGCCAGTTTACAGATAATTGCTATTTTATTTTTGTGTTCAGTTCTGAAAAAGGATTGGAAGTTTTCATCTACGGCAGCTTTTTTTCTAGCTATTTTTGTAGGTAGTTCGCCTCTTTTAGTGTATTCTGGTCGCTGCTTGACGATAGATAATGGAAGTCTGCTTTTTATTTTTTTAGCTCTCAATGAGTTTAAAAAATTTGTTTTCGATGATTCTCAAAAGGTAAAAAACTTCATTTATATAAGTGTTTATTTTGCCATCGCATTTGGTTTCAATTATAAATCAGTCTTGATTTTGCCTTTTATTTTTGGCTACCTTTTGTATCAATATTCGATTCTTGAAACAATAAAAAAACTAGCCATTTTCGGATTTATAAATGCTCTTTTTGTAGGTCTTTGGACGGTTGTAGGCTGGATTTTGATAGGAAAATGGACAGCTTATTTAGGCAATTTGTACTACTTGATTTTTGAGGCTCACCAACGAGAAGCTACAGGAGAGGCGTGGATAGAATTTGATTTGTTCTATTATTTCAAGTACATTTTCTACTTCGAAAATCCTTTTGTATGGATAGGGGTGGGAATGACTATATTTTCTATCATCAAAACCTTTCTAAAACGCAAAGAAAGTAAGAAAAACCTTTCATTTGATTGGAATGAGTTAGTTAATCAAAAAGTTATTTTTTGGAGTGTATTGCTCGTTTCTATTGCACTTCCTACGCTATTTTTAGAAAAAGCTCCTCGTATTTGGATTATAGTTTTGATATTGTCTTACTCTTTTTCAGCTTGGGCATTTCTATTTGGCGACCTTCTCAATAAATTAGGAAAATGGTTACTTTTCTTGGGCATTTTCTACAACTGCTGGCTCGTAATGACACATATTTATGCTTATTCTGCTACTTCATATAATGAGGTCAGTAATTATTTAATGGAGAATACTATTTCAAAAGTATATCTGAAAGGAACATTACAGCCTGTTCCGTTTTTAGAGAAGTCAAATATAAAGTATGCCAAACTTCCACAAGATTTTGACAAGGAAAATAGTAGCTTAGATTCTACTCTTTATATCTTAACTGATGATTACTGTGTACTTGCAGATGATTGTTTGGAAGCAGAGAAAATTATGAATGATAAAAAAGTAAAATATTCTGTCAGAAATCAGTATAAGGAAAAATACAAACTCATAAAAGAATGGAAAGAACCAACCCTTTCCGACCCGTTTTTATATGTAGAACACAGTCAATATTTGGGCTTAAATTTTTCAGCCTCTTACGATTTGTGGCAAAAACAATTACAAGATAGCACTACGATTCGTTTGTACGAAGTCAAATAGTATTGTTATGACCTTATGCTTTTCTCATTAAGGTTATAAACTCTTGTATTAAATTCGCATTCTTTTGAGCAGGAGCAGTCTCAAACTTACTATTTATATCAAAACCTATACAATGATGATGAATATGTCCTCTCAATTGTTCTACATCGTCTAGTGAAATTCCTCCACTAAGCATAAAAGGTGTTTTTAAATCGTATGTTTTCAATACATTCCAGTCAAATTTATTTCCACTTCCTCCATAATCTGATGTTTGTGTATCAAATAAAAAATAATCTACCACACCTTCATATTCTCTCATCAAAGGCAATGAAATTCCTTCTTTTCCTACTGAAAATACTTTTATCACTTTAAGTCCTTTATCCTTCAATTTTTTACAAAATGCTGGCGATTCCTTACTATGAAGCTGGACATAATCTAGTTTCCACTGGCAAGCAATACGCTCTACCTCTGCATCGGTAGATTCAACAAAAACGCCTACTCTTTTGATAGAAGTAGGCAAATTTTTAGGCAATAAGGTATCTAAATCTTCTGCATTTAGGTCTGACTGACGAACATAACGCTTCGAACGAGGATAAAAAATAAATCCAATAAAATCAGGACAAAGAGAAGCTATTTGCTCAATATTTTGAGCATCACGCATTCCACAAACTTTAATGAGAGGAAAAGACATAAATAAATGAACAATTAAAAATTAAGAATGGACATTTGA
>NZ_JAHDIG010000079.1 GCF_020630935.1 Bernardetia sp. | reverse complement strand
CTATTGATAAGTTTACGAAAAGCATAGAACTGAACCCTTCTTACAAAGAATGTATCTATCAGAGAGGAAAGGCTTATAAGAAACTCTCTCAAAATGCTAATGCTTGTCAAGATTTTCAAAAATCTTACGATTTAGGTATGTCTATGGCTAAAGAATATTTGGGTAGATACTGTAACTAGGCTACACTATGACGGACACTATCCTATAAAGTGAGTGAAGTACTCCTAGCTTCCTCAACCTCAAAAAAAACAAGATTAAGGCAACTTGCCTTAATCTTGTTTCTAACTATATGTTATCCAACCCCAGCTCCTTCAAAAACTCGTTGTGTTCTGCTGTGTGTTTAGTGATGCGTTCGTTGATGGAAGCTAATTTTTCATTTACTTCCTTTAAGTCTATTTGAGGCTCTGGCTCGGCTGTACTAACGTATCTTGAAATGTTGAGATTATAACCATTTTTCTCAACCTCATCCATAGATACTTTACGAGAATATCGCTCTGTTTCTTTTCTGTACTGATACGTTTCTACAATTTTAGAGATATGCCCTTCCTTTAATTCATTTTGTCTCTTTTCTTTGGTGTATTCTTCGGCTGCATTGATAAATAAAATGTCATCATTCTTTGTACACTTTTTCAACACTAAGATACACACAGGAATACCAGTAGAATAGAATAAATTTGCAGGAAGACCAATAACCGTATCTATATGACCATCTTTTAAGAGTTTGGTGCGAATGCGCTCTTCTGCTCCCCCACGAAACAAAACCCCATGAGGCAAAATAATTGCCATCGTACCACTATCAGACAAGAAATGGAAACCGTGAAGTAAGAAAGCAAAATCGGCTGCCGACTTTGGAGCTATTCCATAATTCGTAAAACGAAAATCATCTGTTAAAGCATCGGTTGGCTTCCAACGCAAACTAAAAGGAGGATTGGCAACGATAGCATCAAATTCTTTCTTTTTGGCTGGATTCATTTCATTAAGCATACTCCAGTCATTTGTTAGAGTGTCCCCATGAAATACCTCAAACTCATTGTCCTTCATACGCAAAAGCATATTCATACGAGCAAGGTTGTAAGTGGTCATGTTTTTTTCTTGACCATATATTTTGCCTATCTGTCCACCGTTTTCTTTGATACGCCTACGCACATTGAGCAATAGTGAACCAGAACCACAAGCAAAATCTAGTATTCTATCAAATTTCTTTTTTACTCCTGTGGTGGGGTCTTGACAGTCTAGTGTTACAATTTCAGAGAGAACCGTCGAAATGGCTTGAGGCGTATAAAATTCTCCTGCTTTTTTACCTGAACCTGCTGCAAACTGCCCTATCAAATATTCATAGGCATCTCCTAGCGTGTCCGAATCAAGAGAAAACTCAGCAATACCTTCGGCAATGCGTTGAATGATGGTGCAGAGCCTTTCATTTCTATCTTTTTCTGTTTTACCTAGCTTTTCTGAATTGAGATTAATTTCAGAAAATAAGCCTTGAAAAGTGTTACCAAAAGACTCATTTTCAATGTATTTGAACCCTTTTTGTACTGTCTTTAGAAGTTCTTCATTTTGAGTTCTGGCAAGTTCCGTGATATTACTCCAAAGGTATTTTGGATGAATGACATAATGTATTTTGGAACGCATCAGTTTTTCAAACATATTTACGTCTTCTTCATTATTTTCATACCATACCGAGAGTGGAGAGCGACTGTCGTCCTCTTCTACAACTGGATAATCCGAACCAAGTTCTTTCTGAACAGCCTCTTCATATTGTTGAGAAAGGTGGCTCAAAAACAAAAATGAAAGCATATAATCACGAAAACTATCTGCGTTCATTGCGCCTCGTAGGTCATCGGCTATTTTCCAAAGTGTTTTTCCTAGTTCTTTTTGTGTACCTTGTGTCATTCTGATTCTGTTTCTAATTCTTCATTAAATATCTGAGGGAAATCAAACTCATATTTGGTAAGAAATCCGTCTAAAATTTGTTTAAAAAGGTCTTTTGTATCTTCTCCCATCGGTACAGGGTCGTAGATAGAGTATTTTCCGTGGCTGAATAACTGCAAAGCTCTATGGAAAAGAACCTCATCGTCTAAACCGTGAATACAGTTATTAATTTCATCATAACCAAAAAAAGAAGCTGTCTTTTCTAAAATACTTCTCAAAGCGTTGAAGTGATAGGTATAAATAATATTTGAATCTGCTATTTGCTTGAGTTCGCTAAGTGTTGCAATATGATGAAAGAAAGGCGTATCTGTTGTGTCTTGCAAAGCATAGGTATTAGAAATAGACTTAAAGTGTAAGAAATAACGTTTGTTTGCGACCTTTGCTTCACGAAACATCACATTAAAAAACAAACTGTGATGCGTAGAAACTACAAACTTAATTTCATTGTCTGGTCTTGAAATCAAACTCCCTAAATCACACGCCATAGCAATCGCATTATTTTCATCTAAAGACGAAATAGGGTCATCTACATAAACATATTTTACCCAATCGTAAGTGGGGTCTTTATCTATTGCCAATTCACAGATTGCCATAAAAAAACACCATCTAAACAAACTCTCTTCGCCCCTTGAGATTTTGATGTTTTCTACTATTTCCTCGTCTTCGCCTACCTTAATTTTCCTAGAAAAACTAACCCTTGAATTTTGATAATCAATGGCAAAATCCAAATCTATGTAATTACTAAGAAACTCAGCGATTTTAGTATCCAAGTTGAGTTCCTTCACGCCATCAAAAAAGATAGATTCTTGATTGAACTGAATGAAACGAACTGTATCATTTTCTAAGTCGTTGTTCCAAATAAATAAATCTTCTGTAAAGGAATTGTAATACAAGGTGTCTCTGTCTCCATCAGCTTTTCCCAAGTCTTTGAACTCCATAGAGAGCCTTGTCTTGCCTGTGCCATTATGAGCAAAAAGCAATACAATTTTTTTCTCTTTACGATTATCGCCAGTTAGTGTTTTACGAAAATCTTGAGCTACTTCTTGTAGCGTATTGAAACTATTTAATGAATTTCTGCCCATTTCAATTTTTAGTTATCACTTGGAAATAAACCTTGCATCAAGCCTTTTTTATGCTGCTGTAAGGATTCTATTTTTTTACTTTGCTTTGTAATAAGCTCATCCAAAGAAGACAAGCAAGAGGCTATTTTTTTTTGTTCTTTTTCGGATTTAGGAAGTAATAATTCGGTTTCCCTTAATTCATTTAACCCAATTCGCTTCCTCGTTGAGCCTGTTGCCTTACTTTCTATAGCTTGTCTAATTTTTTGAGAATTTATTAGTGAAAAAATGAAATATTTAGAATATTTTTCTTCATCTACAACTAACCTTATTCCATCAGATGCCATGACGCACCTTTCTAAATTTTCAGGAATAATACAAGCTCGTCCAACAGGGTCGCCCATCTTAGATAAAATTATCTCACCAGCATAAATATTACAGCTTATTAGTTCATTAGCTTTACTTTCTGATGTGTAAATTTTATAAGAATCCTGAAACTCTCCATCTCCAATATTTTGAAGTTGAATAATTCTTATTCCTTCTTTTGTATAATCTTCTGCTTTTAAATTTGAACCAAAGGGTCCTCCAGTAAAACTCCATCTGACTTCTTTATCAGCTACATCCCCCAACTTCTTTTCCTCCCACTCCCCATCATTCCGAAACTGAGGAAAACGATAGGCAGGAACTTTTTCACCTTCTTTTGGAAAAAGATTTTGCATCAAGCCTTTTTTGTGTTCTTCTAAGAGAGCTAGTTTTTCAGTGTGAGCTGTAATAAGTTCATCTAATGACAATAGACAGGAAGCTATTTTTTTTTGTTCTTCTTTTTTGGGTGGTGAGAGAGTAGGAATACTTTTTATTTCAGTTTTTCCGATTTCTTTAAATGTTGAGCCAGAACATCTTTTAATTAATTCATTTTTAAATTTAACAATCCAGTATAACCAGAAAACATTTACCTCAGTATCATTTACTACCAGCGACTGAAAACCTTGATTAGTTGTACATTCTTTTTCTGTAATAGCTACGTCACCAATAGTTGCTCTAGTTGTTATTAGTATTGTACCTATTGGTAATAGTTTCGCAGAAGATTTTTTTAACCCTAATTTTGTTATGGTTCTGAGACTAGGTTTTAAAACCCCATTTTTTACTTCAGTAGGAGTATACCACTGTATAGTTCCATTCCAATATTCAGGATTTGAAGTGGATGGCGTACCACCACCTATAAACTCTCCAACTTTATGAAACTTTCTTTTCTTCCATTTTCCATCATTCTGAAATTCAGGAAAACGTAATTTTGGTATATTTTTATTATTGTTCATAAATTTCTAATCCAGCTATTTCGCCTCCCTGGGCTAATTTTTTGAGTTGTGGAATAAGGTCTTCCATTAGTTCTATTTCTTTGAGGCGACGCTGTTTCCAACCTAGCCCAAGAGGAGCTAAAAGGTCGGTCAGTTTTTCGCCATCAAAAATCATTCGGTCTAATACTTCTTGTATAAAGTCTTTCAAAACAGTCGTTTCCAAACCGTGCTTGTTGGCAAGAGCCGTTATTTCTTGGTTGTTTTTTTCCTCTTGAAAGGCTTCAAAACTATTTTTGAGTTCTTGTGCTGTATATCCTTTTGTCCAGTCCAAAGCATTAATAAAGTCAGTTAAGTCTTCTTTCGTTTCCATCATATTGGTATGCGAAGAAAGCAGACGAATGACCTCTTCTTTTGTCATTTTCTGTTTTTTGGTAGGCTTCTGCGTATTCTCTGCAATGAGATTCATGATATAATCGTAATCAATGATAGCAGAAGAAAATAAGACAAACTCAAAATCTAGTTTTTGGATTTCTTCTGGCGTTTCTTCTCCTTGCTTTTGCTGCACAACACGCAGTTGTTTTGCCGTTTCGATATAGGCACTCTTAAAACTCTGTAAGTCATCGGTAGGCAAGGTAGCTTCCATTTCAGCTTCTTGCTCTTCGGTAAGGTCAGTGTATTGGTCTAACTGTGTTTTGAGTTTTTGTATTTCTTTGAAATTTTCTACAAAAGCTACTCTAGCGAGGTCTCCTTTTAGGTTATAAACTTCGTGAGGTTGAGCTTCTAAGCCTTGCCCTTGCATAAACTCGTCTAGCTCTTTGACAGCCTTTTTATATTTTTCAATAACCTCTGTAGCAGGGTCGACAAGCCAAATTTCTTTTACTCTCTCAGCATTCTCTTCCCCAGAGAAGAGCGTAATGGCTTTATCTACTTCCTCTTCTTGTGAACGAAAATCTAAAATATTTCCGTTCGGTTTGGTGTCATTCAAAACACGGTTAGTACGTGAAAAGGCTTGAATAAGTCCGTGATATTTGAGATTTTTATCTACATAAAGCGTATTCAAATACTTAGAATCAAAACCAGTAAGGAGCATATCTACCACAATGGTAATGTCTATTTTATTCTTACGTGGATAGTCTTTATTGCTATACTTTTGGTCTTTAATACGCTTCTGAACGTCTTGGTAATACAAATCAAACTCATTAATGCTGTGATTGGTGTTAAAGGTTTTGTTGTAATCTTCAATGATGTCAGTTAGAGCCTTTTTCTTTTCATCTGGGTTGGTCTGATTGTCGTACCTTTCTTGTTGTAGGTCTTCTTGTAACTGCCTAATATCAGCAGCATTTTTCTGACTTTGTTTATCTCCATCTTTCACTATGGCAGGAGGAGAAAAAACACAAGCGATATGCAAAGGAATATACTCTGGGTCTTCTGCTTTTTTATGTTCTTGAAACTTCTTAAACAGATTATAATACTCAATAGCATTATTGATAGAAGACGTTGCAAACAAGGCATTAAAACGCTTTGAATTAGTGGCTGCATCGTGCTTCTTTACAATCGTTTCTACAACAGCTTGTCTAGCTAGAGCTTCCCCAGCTTTAGGAGAGTTATTTCCTTCCGTTTTGAAGTAATCAATATGAAAACGCAAAACGTTTTTATCTTCTATGGCGTGAGTAATAGTATAAGCGTGAAGCAGCTTTTCAAAAATGCTATCTGTGGTTTTGTAGGTTTGTTCTGTGCCGTCTATTTGCTTCTGTGTAGAGTTCTTTTCAAAAATAGGTGTTCCTGTAAAGCCAAAAAGTTGAGCATTCGAAAAAAAGGAAACAATGGCTTTATGATTGTCCCCAAACTGTGAACGGTGGCACTCGTCAAAAATAAATACCATTCGTTTCTTGCTAAGTGGCTTTAATCGTTCTTTATAATTTCGCTTAGCGCTACCATCTAAAGCCAATCCTAGTTTTTGAATCGTCGTAACGATGACTTTATCAGCATAATCCGTAGAAAGCAAACGCCTTACTAAAGTCTCTGTATTGGTGTTTTCTTCTACACTTCCTTCTTGAAACTTATTAAATTCTTCACGAGTTTGCCTGTCCAAGTCTTTTCTATCCACTACAAACAGACACTTTTCAATATTAGGATTGCTTTTGAGCAAGGTAGAAGCCTTGAAAGAAGTAAGTGTTTTTCCACTTCCTGTGGTGTGCCAAATATATCCGTTTCCTCTGTTTTGTTCAATACAGTTTACAATGGCTTTAACGGCATAGATTTGATACGGACGCATCACAAGGATTCTTTGTTCGCTCTCTACCAAAACCATGTACTTACTAATCATCTCGCCAAGTGTACACTTACTTAAAAACTTTTCTGTGAATGTTTCAAGATGTGTAATTTTCTTATTGTCCTCATCAGCTAGTTGATAGATAGGTAAAAACTGCTCATCGGCATTGAAGGCAAAATGTTCGTTTTTATTGTTCGCAAAATAATAGGTATTACTTCGGTTGCTCACAATAAACATCTGCATAAAGCAGAGCAATGAATTTTTATATCCATTACCTGTATCATTTTTATAATCCACGATTTGCTGCATTGCCTTTCGTGGAGAAATATCTAATTTCTTGAGTTCAATCTGAACAAGTGGCAAACCATTTATTAAAAGAATAACATCGTAGCGATGATAACTATTCTCTGTATTGATACGTAACTGGCTAACAATTTCAAACTCGTTTCTACACCATTCCTTTGTATTGACTAACGTATAATATAAAGGTGTTGAATCTTCTCTTTTGAAATATTGCTGTTCACGCAATAACTTAGAAGCCTTAAAAACATCAGCACCGATAATATCTTCCTTTAATCTTTCAAACTCATTGTCTGTCAGACGAACACGATTAAGAGCCTCAAATTTTGCTTTAAAGTTACCTTCAAGTGTTCTTCGGTCTGTAATATCAGGGCGATGGACGTATTTGAGTTCTTTGAGTTGCTCAATTAGTCTTTTTTCTATTTGAATTTCTTTTGTCATTCAGACGATACAAATAAAACGTAAATATTTTTTCATTTTTACAAAAAATAAATTTACTGTTTTATGAATTGCTACGCAAATTATTTTTTTGATGTATTTTTTCAGTTAAATGGGGTTTAACTGCAAATTGGACTATTAGGTTACAAAATTATCAAGCAAATACTCAGAAAAGATACTGACTTCAAAGACACGACTATTCGACTTTTGGTAAAAAACAAAGCAATATATTTCTTTCAGTAATTTTTTTTCTGTATTTTCAAAAAAACTTATCACAACTTAAAGTAACTTTCATAAGTTAAAACACAATAATCTATGAAGTTTATCAATCCTTATGAGGTTTTAGAACTAGAAACACTTGATAGTTCAGAACTCAAAAAAGCAAAGCGTAGAAAACTAGCAGATTTTGAGTTTTCAGACGATAATACTATACAGTACAAAAATGATAAAATCCATAAGGCTGATTTTATAAGAGTGGTTGATGAGCTGGACGAAGACAAAAAAAGCAATTATTACTGGTTTCTTAAAGGTCATTCAGAGTTAAATGACTTTCTCACAATGGGAGATACGTGGTTCTTCTTGAACTATCAGTCCCAACGAATATTTGATAATACTGAATTTATAGACTTTATTAGTCCATTTTTCGCTCAACAATATGACAAAACGTTAGCTAATGTCTTTCAAAAACAAGATGTTAATCTGTTGAAAAAGCTCACTTCTGTCCCTCCCTTAATAAGTTCTTTTCATATAGACCAAACCTACAAAGGATTAAGAAAAATATTAGATGATAAAATAGAAGAACTTCATCAGATTAGAGTTAGTATAGATAATGAAGAGAGTTTTTACAATGAGTATAATGTTAGTCAAATAGTTTCTGACTTACAAGCTAAAATCAACATAGAACTTTATAATGCTTTACCTTCATATTTTCAGTCTCAGAAAGATGAAGTAGCTCAAAGACTACGAAACATTTCTGTGTCAGTATTTAACGCTTTTCACTCATCTAAAGAAGCTTTAGATATTATACAACTAGCTTTAGAACTTGATATAAGTAGCACGAAAAGGCAGAATTTTCAAGAAGATTACGAACAAATATCTAAAATACAACAGCAGAAAGAGGAATCTGAGAAATATGAACCTATTTTATTGAAATACATTGAGGTAGTAAACTCTTTGCAGAATCTGATAGAAAGAATAGAAGAAACAGACTTTACTCATTCTTTAGAGGATAGAGTAAGAAGTCTATTTGACATACAGGATTTAAACTGGCAGCCTCCTATCTTTGATGAGATTCGTAAACATATAGCCTTACTTATTAGGTCATTATCAGTAGAAGTGTTTAATAATTATGCAAATATAGAAGTATCTTTATCACTCATACAGATAGCACGGCAGATAGACGTAGATGGAGAAACATCACAACAGATAGAAAAAGCTAGGAGTGATTTGAGACAATTAGAAAAAGAAATAGAAGATAAACAGAATAAAGAGCTCAATCAAATTCTTGAAATAATAATAGATTTGAATTTTAAAATTAATGCAAGAACAGCTTTGATAATTAATCAAGAGTCTGTACAAATTTTCTTGAACGACATCTTTACACAAGAAAATATTTTAAGACTAGCTGCACTTAAGACAAATAGTTCTAAGAAAAGGTTGGTTGAAGAATTACTAGAAATATCAGAAAGTTTAGAACCTAATTATTCAAGAAGCTTTGTATTAAGAATTGCTAGAATTGCTGAAAATGATAGTTACCTGAAACAGTATATAATAAATTCTTCCAAACGGGCAGGAATAAAGCTAACAAAGGTAAGTAAACAACTCAGAGATGATATACAACTAGAACTACGAAGAAGGAAACAGCAACAACAAAAAAAAGAGAGTTCAGAAAGCTGTTATATTGCCACAGCTTGTTATGGAAATTATGATGCTCCAGAGGTAATAGTTTTCCGTCAGTTCAGAGATAAAGTCTTGCTCAAAAATAGCTTCGGAGTAGCATTTGTATCCTTTTATTATCGCTTTTCTCCCTATTGGGCAAAAAAACTAGAAAAGAAGAAAAAGATAAATGGATATGTTCGTAAATTTTTACTACAACCAATATATAATACTTTAAAAAAATACTAAGATGCAAACTACGCCCTCTAAAATAGAAAAAACATTATGTGATATGCTCAATCAAGTTTTTGAGATTGAGAAAAAGTTAGAAAAAGTACAAGAACAAAATAGTATCTCTCGTAACTTATCTAAGTTAAAAAGCCTTTTTGAAAACCAAGTTTATGGAGACAACGAAACAGGTCTAGTTATTCATAATCCATTAGGGGAAGAGTATAATCCTACAAGGCTGGATTGTGAAGCAAATATTACTGGAGAAAGCACAGAAAATTTAGTGATTATAGAGGTTATTAAACCTATCATTAGACTGAAAAAAGGTAGCATCACACAGATTGTTCAAAAAGCAGTTGTTATTGTACAAGACAGTAATACTATAAAGAAAGTAGAAGTAGGTTCTACAACAAAATAACTTTTATTAATTCATACAAACTCACAACTTAATATATTACTAAATTATGGAAAATACAATCAATTTTGGCATTGATTTAGGGACTACCAACTCTGCGATTGCAAAGTTCACAAAAGGAAATGTTGAAGTATTCAAACATTCAGTTACATGGAAAGAAACACTCCCTTCTGTTATTTATTTTAGAAAAGATAGAGTTTTCGTAGGAGATAAAGCTAAAGAGTATGTGATAAGAGACCCAAAAAATGTAATCTCTCGTTTTAAACGTAAAATGGGTACTACTGAAACTTTCAAAATACCTTCAATAAACCAGTCTAAAACTCCAGTTAATCTTTCAGCAGAAATTTTAAAAGAATTAAAAACTTTTCTTCCTCCTAACGAGAGTATTGAGAGCGTTGTTATTACCATTCCAGCCTCTTTTGATACTATACAATCAAATGCAACAAAGAGAGCAGGAGAAGAAGCAGGATTTAAACAAGTCGTTTTGTTAGAAGAACCGATAGCTGCAAGTATGGCGTATGCAAATAAGAAAAAAGAGAAAGAGCTTGAGGAAGGGCAATGGCTAGTTTATGATTTAGGTGGAGGTACTTTCGATGTTGCTCTAGTCAAAATAAAAGATGGAGAGATGAAGGTTTTAGACCACGAAGGAAATAATTTTCTAGGAGGAACAGACTTTGATGATGAGATTATAAAGCAAATTATCATTCCAAAATTAGAAAAAATAGGTCAGTTTACTGACTTGGAAAACCAAATGACAAGTGCATCTGGTAGATATAACAAAGAATTTCTAAAGTTTAGACTTTTAGCAGAAAAGCTAAAAATTGCTCTATCTTCTCAAACGTCAGAAGACATAGAAATTCAAATTGAGGATGAAAATGGAGAAACAATAGATGAGTTTTTTAGTGTTTCTCGTTCAGAGTTTGAAAATATTATAAAGGAAAGTGTTGATTCATCTATTGAGTTAGTAAAAAAGATTCTAGTTCGTAATTCGTTAGGCTCAAAAGATTTACAGTTCGTTTTGATGGTTGGAGGCTCTACATTTATTCCTTTTATTAGACAAAGAGTAGGAGAGCTCTTGCAAGTCCCTGTAAACTTTGACATCGACCCCACCACAGCCATTGCAATTGGAGCAGCTCACTACGCTGGTACTAAACCAAAAATAACAGAAAAACAAGCAGAAAAGCAAGATGTACAATTGAAGGTACGAATGGCATATCAAAAAGCCAGTAAAGAAAAAGAAGAATATTTTGCAGCAAAAGTGGAAGGTGATATTGAGGGTCTGACTTACCGAATTACGAGAGAAGATGGTGGGTTTGACACAGGACTAAAGCCACTAGACACAAGAATAAACGAAGACCTACCTTTAGTAGAGAATACGTATAACTTCTTTAAATTAACTGTATTCGATAGCTTCAACAATATTGTTGAAACTGATGCAGAAGTTATTGGCATAAATGCTGGTGGCATTACAGTAATAGGGCAGTCTTTGCCAGAAGATATATGTATAGAAATAGACGATTTAGAAACTGGTGAATCAGCTTTAGAACTGATTTTTCAAAAAAATGCAGTATTACCGTTACGTACAATTATTACTAAGCCTTTAAATAGAACACTTATAAAAGGTTCTGACGAGGGTTATAGAATTAATGTTTTAGAGGGTTCTCACTCATCTCGTCCTGAATCTAATAAACCTATTGGTCTATTAGAGATAAATGGTAATCAAATTATCAGAGACATTTCAAAAGGTTCTGATATAGAAATTAATGTGGAGTTGGATGAGAGCAGAACACTATCTGTATCAGCATATCTTACTATGGCAGACCAAGAATTTAAACAAATTTTTAATCCTAAAGAAAGACATGTTTCAGCAAAGATATTAACACAGCAAGTACAAACACTTTCAGAAAGATTAGATACCGAAATTACAGAAGCTGAAGAGTTAGTATGAAACGGCAATAAGTCTGAGTTCATTAAAGAGAGAAATGAGTGAGGTCAGAACCAAAAGCGAGAATTTGAGTGAAGATAATATTACGGATGAGCGTTATCAACTAGAAGATAAAAAGCGTAAACTAGCTCAAGAAATAGATAATGCGACAAAAGATAAGCAAATACAAGTTGTTAAAAAAGAGTATGCAGAAACAAAAGAAGAGTGTGCAAGACTTGTTAGTGAACATGGCAACGATTATGAGCAAAAAACATTCAATGATATAGTTAGTCGTGAGCAAACTTTTCTCACTTCCAATAGCTCTGTCAAAATAAAAGAAGCTACCAGTCAGCTCCATACACTCATTATACAAATTCTTTGGCACACCCCTGAATTTTTGGTTGCAATTCTAAAGGATTTGCAAAACAAAATTGGTATCATGAATGACCAAAATCAAGCTAATATGTTGCTTGAGGCTGGAATAAGTGCTGCTAACGGAGGAGATTGGCAAAAGCTGGGAGACATAAACCAACAACTTGTTAATTTACTTCCTAAAAGAGACAGAGATAAGGTAACTAGGGGCGTAGGCTTTTAATAGTTTATTTTTTTATTCTAAAACTTTCTAGTGTTTTTTTATCAAGAGTTAAACTAGCTAAAATGAGATTATAATTATGAAAAATAAAGAGTTTAAAAAAGTATTGTTTAAAGCTGCTTTTTCAGTAATGGCTTGTGATGGAGAAGTTGCAGAAAGTGAGCTTTTAGAAATAAAAGAAATGTTGAAAAACACACTCTATTTTGAAGGCTTAAACTATGAAGAAGAGCTACAAGTTGCACTCGAGGATTTAAAAGGAAATGGATTACAATCCATAGAAAGTTTTTTCAATGTGCTGAAAGGTGCTGATTTATCAGAGCTTCAAGAGTTACAACTCCTTGAAGTTCTGATAAGAATGATACACGCTGACGATAAAGTGGATGAGAATGAGCTTATTTTTATGCACAGGGTAAGAAGGAGTCTTTCTGTACTTTCTGACGCAAAAATAATGGTTCGTTTCCCTAAAAACATTAATTTGCTTCTCAACTTATCAAAGTATAATGCAAAACCTTTCCATAGTAATCTAGGTACAATGAATTTGAAAGCATTTGATGATATTAACTTTACAGACTAACTGATTATTTTCAATAAAGTACCAACAAAAACAGACAGAGTACAGACAAAAACAGACAGAAACCAATAGAGTACGGATAAAGTACAGACTAAAAACAAATAGCCTTTCCACTTCTGATGGAAAGGCTATTTTTAGATGATTCTTGAAACCAGCCCTTTACAATAACTATCTATTTTGGATAGGGCAAAGGCTTCTGTTTTTGTAATTGATAGACTGTTTTTATTTGTGTTTGCTGCTGTTCTGAGTAGTTTTAGAGTTTTCTTGTATAGCTCTATCTGCATAAAGTAGAGATACGTTTCTTCGGTTACAGAGTTGGGAGAGTATTTGCGTTCAAACTCAAATATTTTTTCTTCCAACTGTCCGTACATATACCAAATATCCTCATTGGCTACAAAAATAGTCCACCGTTTGCTACTGGGATTGTACTTTGATGGACTATTTAAGGTAAGTGTCTTTGCTGTTTTCAAAACTGACCTTGTTCTATTTGATTGAGATAATTATTGAAAACAGAATCTATTTTTGTAATTTCTTTACAACGAGAAAAAGCATTTTCAAAAACGGCTCTTACCTCTTCTGTTACTTTCCGATTTGTCTTTTCATATCTTTTGGAGAGCGTATCTATGGCAGCTTCTATGAAAATGGATACATCAGTTTGTGTCTTAGTTACTGTTTTGGGCGTTCTTTTGAAGGTTTCAGCTATTGAAGTAGGCTCGTTTGCTGTGCGTTCGTGTGTTGCCTCATAGACTTTGAAATTGATTGGAGTTACAACTTCTGTTTGGTCAGCTTCTCTGTCAATTAGCTCTTGTAGCTCAGAGTAGTAACTTGGAATATCCTTGATACGAATTTTTAGATGAGCTACTATTTTCTCATACAAGGCATAGTTATTTTCTTTGCTCAGTTTGTAGCCTAATTTATGGTAACAGTATTCACTAAGCCTTCTAAAAACGCTATTTCTCTCTTCATTTAACTGCTTTTCTTTGTTCTGCTCCTGTGCCTGTGATTGGACGAGAACCTGTACATTTCCATTGGAACGCACAAAACGCAGTTTAAAAACTTCCCATTCATTCAACGCATTAGCAAGCATTTGAGGGTTCTTTCTTATATCGGTTATCGTTTCGCCTTCGGCTGATGGAATCGTAGCAATACACTGATTGTGATGAAAAATTTTGAGCTTTTGAGGAATCTGGTCGTCTAAGCGATAATTCGCTCCTAATACTTTGCGTTCTGATTTCATAATTTGAGTGATGAACTTAAAGACTGTATTTAGTCCTTTTCCTTCGTAGGGCGAACCTCTGTAACTATTGCCTTTTCGGATGACTTCGCCTGTATCTTCGTTGAGATATTCATGGTCACCAAAGAAGTAGAAAACAAATTGATAGGGATGATTTTTTACGAGCATAACATTATTTTTTTTGAAAAATTTTTGGACTTTTTTATTATAGTAGAGTACAGTATAGTACATCATATCTACTGTATAGGAACATAGTAGTAGTTTCAGACACAGTAATCAGCCTAAAGGCTTGACACACAAATCCATTATATAAGGAACACTATAATTACCTGCAAAAAGTGTAATTCTGTTCTTTACAAAAGGCAGTTCTTGACCACCTTCATTTTTGCGACCTTGAAAATTGGGCAACAAAAAAATATGTGAGTTTCTCACGCTTTCAAGTTTTTACTTTCTGCGTCCAAAAAGGTCAAAAATGAAAGTTAATATGTCTGAATGATGAAATAGATTAGCTTACTTTGAAAGGCTCAAAACGCTTTCTTCTTGTGGTAAAAACAAGTAATTGAGGATTAATCTTGATGCGAATATTGCTATCAAAACGATGGTTTGAGGTAGGCTTTACCCAATTAGTTAAAAATACTTTGCAACCGTCTTGAATTACTTTTTGAATACGTTTAAGATGATTGGCTGCTGTGCGCTCATTTCTACACGTAGTGATGTCTAAATGATGTAAGAGCCATTTTGAGGTTTCGATATAAAGCTCTCCGTTTTCTAGCACGATAAAATGACAGTTTCCTGCGTTGTAGGCATTGATAAAAGAGTTGTAGATAGAAACGGCTGTGTTGTAGGCATTTAGTCTCAATTGGTCTTTATCAGCCTTACCGATGTTGAACTCGTTTATAACGGCTCTGACATTGGAAAGGGTCTTTTCGTGAACTATCCAATCGGCTTGTTTGCTCTTTATTTTCTCTAAGTCAAACCGTTGAAATCGTGATGTGGCTTCCATAAAAAAGTGGGTAAATGTAAGTATTTAATTTGATATTCTGCTAATGAAAATCGTCTTTTCGTAACTATTTTTTTGCTTAATATGTAAAGGAAAAATAAAACGCCCTACCCTAAGAGAATAGGGAGTTTTTCCCTTTTGTTCTCCATTTAATTGGCTTTTTTGTTTTTGCTGATATACTCTTTTTCCTTCTCACTAGAGACTTCTACGTTGGGGGTCAAATCGTATAAGAAGTATTTGCCTTTGCTTTTTGGCTCAATTTCCTGTCCAGCATCGGTGCGAATAAGGCTGTTGAGAGCTGTCATAGAAAGAGCTGTTTTGAGCTGTTGGATAATCTCTCCTTCTTCGTTCAAAAATGATACTACTTGATAGGATTTTTGACGAGTTACTTTTGGCGTTTTGATGCGTACAGAGACACTTATCTGCTGTGCATTTACGAAGTTGTCGGTCGCTTTGGTCGTTTCCATAATTTCGGTAAAAATTTAAGTGATGAATTGAGAATTAAGGTTTGAAAACGTGTTGGAAAACATGTCGGAAATTCTGTTTGAAACACGGTTTGAAACGATGTTTTGACGTGATACGCTTTAAACGTTTAGGCAAGAAAATAGCCCTTGTAACCGTGTAGTGCGTGATTATCCGTGTCAAAACGTGTAGTAAGCGTGTCTATTGAAACGCTTAACTGGGTGCTGATTTTTTCGTTCCGTTCAGCCTTCGGAATATTGTCGGAAAGTTGGTTGGAGGTTGTGTTGGATTTTCTGTCCGAATCTCTGTTTCGTTTTCTGTTGTGCCATTTGTGCCTACATTTTGGACTGCAAAACTTGGAGTTGGCTCTTCGGTCGCTGATGTCTTTTTCGCATTGTTTACAGGTTTTGGAAGGCTTTTTTTTTGTGGCTCTTGAGCTTCTGTTTCTTTCTCCTTTTTTGGTTCTTTACTCCGTGTAGTATCTTTTTGAATTTGTGCAATATGATAGGCTTCCACAAAGACTTTCCCAAAGAAAAACGCACACCACGCAATACAAAAAATACCTGCTAGTTCACATATCAAAGAGCCTATCAAAACAAATTTGGCTGTTTGTCCTGTGTCCGTATCGTTTTTTGTGAGGGTTTCTTTTTCGGTGTCTTTGAGTTCTGAAAGTGCCTTTTCTCGCTCTGCTTGCAAGGTTTTGAGCTGCTCTTGTGTCGTCTGTAAAATTTGGCTCTCTTCTTTTGTAAAACCCCATTTTCTTTTACTTAGTCTATCGGTTAAATCTTGAATAGACTTTTGCGTTTGTGTAATTTGTGGCGTATATAGATTGTTAATACTGTCCTTTTGGCTCACAAAAACAGTTTTAATTTCTTGGGTATTATCAGTTTGTTCTTTTACAAAAAGTTCTGCTCCTGTTGCGCTTGTGTAAACAGATAGAGCAAGCAAAGGAAGATTGACCAGTAAGTATTCAAACTTGATACGATGACCGTTTTTGATAGATTTTGATTTGATAATGCTCTCCACGAAAGGCATTATAAAAATGCGTTTGGTGTACTCAATGACGATAAGAAAAAAGGCTGTCAGTATTCCTGCTGCAATCATTTTTATATCCTGTGGAATGACAGAAGGAATTAGAGGACTGCACACCTTTAAATACATAAAAGTAGCTGCAAATAGACTTGAAAGTATTTGAAAAACATAGCTCGTGATATTGAACACCGAATACTTACCTTTATTGGCTTCCAAAAAGGTTTTGTCTCGGTACGTTTCATAGGCTTTTTCTACCAATGAATTATCGTTGTATTCATTGAATAGTTTGCCTTGATGGTTTTCAAATATTTCGTGTGGTTTCATAGGTGTTTGAGTAAAAAGTCTAATTCTCCTAAATCGACATCTAGTCCTTTTTCTGTGATTTTTTGAGAGATGGCTGCTCTCATTTTTTCCCTTTTGAGTTCATATCCCAAAAGTTTACGGTTCAAGGCTCGTATCTGTAATTGCTTTTTGATGAGCAGAGACAGACAAAACAATAGCAAGAGAGTGAGTAGGTACATCATTGTTTTTCGGTGTTTGGGAATAGTTCAATCGGAGTGCCGTGCAAGGCATCAAGGCTAATTTCACAGGCTTCAAACAGAGTTTCTAGGTCTGATTTTTTGACAGCGAAAATGGGCATATCTTTATGTTGTTGCTTGCAGGTTTGCATTTGTTGTAAGTGCAACTCTACTTTTTGCTTGGCATCTTTGATGCTTTTGGCAAACTTCTTTTTCTCAAAATTGGTCATTTTAGATAGAGACTTTGTAGGATGAATTTTCATAGTATTTAAGGTTTAGCTTGACTGAGAACTTCTTTTTCTTTTAAGCACACCACCCATTTTTGATAGATGGCTCTTCGCTTAGGGTTATTAGTTTCGCTGATGACTTGTTCGTACTTATGGATAATACGCTGACGAAGATTTTTATTTGCTTTCATTATTCTTTCGGATAAAGTCGGAATGGATTTTATAAGCAAGGCTCGTTTTGTCAAACTTCTGTCGTTCTCGTTCTGCAAACTTCACTTTGCTATTGGGCTTCTGATTCTCTAAAAAACTCTTGTAGGCTGTTTTCATGTTAGTAGTGTTTAGATTCTCTGATTTCCTTTTTTTGTTTTAAAACTTCATCACGCATTTGTTTTAGTATTTTATATAAGTGCGTATCTTTCTCATCTTTTGCTACTCTCATTTGTTGAGAGTATCGGTCATACTCACAGTTGAGTTCATAGAGTTTAGCTTTTTGAGCTTCGGTATATTTGGGGTTATTCATAACTTCTTATTATTTTTTTCCCTCGTAGGAAGTTGAAAAATTCGTTTTGATGCTCAATAGCAATTTGCATTGTCCACACAAAAAAGTCTGATTGATGCCCTATTTTCTCCTCTTCTAATACTTTTAAGAAATCTTTTTTGAGTTGGCGACTGATATTCCTTGCTCCTATACTCGTTGATTCTGATACTTTCTTTTTCATATGATTCAAAACTTTTTACAAATAATTTCGTATTTTTGTGTATAGCGTTAGTATCTATACGACAAAACTAATAATAAGTTATTAGTTAAACAACAATTTTTTAAAAATTTTAGCAAAATTATTCTCATAAATAATAATTTATTATGAATCAAGCACTTAGATTAAAAGAAACTAGAAAGTTTTTACGTGAAAATCAAGAAGAGTTTGCAGAAAACACACAAAATTCTGTGGGTACAATCAGTCTTATTGAACGAGGTAAGGTAAAAACTATTAATGAAGGCATAATTAATTATGTCCGTCAAAAGGGAATAAGTAGTGAATGGCTACTTTTTGGAGAAGGGGAGATGCTAAAATCTGAATTGAGTGATAATTCAGAATGGAAGACAAAATTTAAAGAATCAGAAAAGGAGAAAGAATACTATAAGGAGAAAGTCAGCAAACTAGAAAAAACCATAATAGATATTCAAAGCAAGATGAATATTATGTATGGATTCTTGCTGCAAAACTCCGACAAGCTGGATTTGTCCAAATTGGATTTGGGAAAGCTTGAGGCAAGTAGTGATACTAAAGCGAATCTATTTATTTCATATTCTACTAATACTAGAGTAGAGTTGAAAAAAGTAGCCTAGCTACTTGCCTAAGGAAAGTCGTTGCGTAGCCTACCAAATAGGCTACATAATCAAAAAAACGACTTTATTCGCATATTGAGTGATGATTTTGGTGTACGCTCGCAACCTCAGAAGGCTTGTCAGTTTGACAAGTCTTTTTTTATTTTTCTCC
>NZ_JAHDIG010000078.1 GCF_020630935.1 Bernardetia sp. | reverse complement strand
AAAGATGTTTATCCTAATTTTCTAGAAAATAATATAAAAAGTATTTTACAAGAAGTTAGCACTTTTATTACTGAACATGGTTTTTACTTAAAGGATTATTCCTTTAAAGAGATAGTTTCTGAAATTACGGTTCAAGATGATTCTTCATTATTTTTTGACAATTATTCAACCTCATTACTTTATAATGATGATACAGAAAAAATAAAGCAACAGCTATACGAAAAATACTTTTTCCCATTTGAAGAATATAAAACTAATAACACTAGAAGATATACAGAAAGAGAAGTCGTCAAAAATGTTAGAAGCAGCATTAGAAGTAGAAATCCATTGGTGTATGAGAAATACTTTAAAAATCTAGAGAAAAAGAAAATATCGAACTCTGTAACTTCTATGGATATAGATTTGTATTGGGAAAATGGAGCTACTCACCTAATAAAACCCATTAGCTTTGACCTTTTAAAGGCTCAGAGTATTGATAATAAGGCAAACCGATATTTTGGTAAGTTTTTTCAACTCCAAGAACAAGCAGAAAAGGAAAATTATATCTTTGATGTTTTTGTTGCAAAACCTAGAGAGAAAAAATTATATAAACAATATGATAGAGCATTACAAATTTTAGAAAAAGCTCCTATAAAGCTCATGGAGGAGGAGCAAATAGAGAGCTATGTTGAAAACACAGTTAAATATATTTTAGAGGATGTTTAGCATTTTATGAAAGATATAAGACAACAATTTGAAGACTATTCATTCAAAGTGATGGATAAACTATTCGGTGAAAACGATGGAAAGCTAGAGAGTCTGAGTCAAGACGAACTAGAAGTTGTACGCATTTGGAGGTTGGAAGCTGATATGTACAATGGAGGTTTTATTCAATTTTTTTGTAATTGGGGAGAAGGAAACTTTTTAGAAACGCAGAAAGTCCTTAAAAAAATAGGTGCTACCAAGGCACTAGAAATTATTACAGAGTGTGAATTAATCATTTCAAAATGTAAAGAGGATGAGCGATTGGAAAAATTATGGGATATTCCAGTAGTATTGAAGGACTACATCACAGAAGAAGAAAGTAAAAAACTAAACGATTTAGATGAGCTCTATTGGGAAAATCCAGATGATATTCAGAAGTTGGCTTACGATACTTACTTGAAAAAATAATTTATCCTTTCGTAGCATATATCCAGTTATTTTCTCCAAAATTTAGAATCTATATACTTTTTCGTATTTTAGATAAGGAATTACTCAAATTATTTTTTCTACATTTTTTAGAAGAAAAAAGCAAAAACGGAGACTTATGCACACTCACATCATACAAAGTCCAAGACATCAAGCGTTTCTAAATGAAAACAGAAGCGACCCCATTACTGGTGATGATATAAAAGAAGGCGACAAAATTGTTTTCTGTGCTGTCTGTAAGTCAGCTTTTTTGTATGATACGTGGCTCTATCTAGGTAAAACACATTGTAACCAAAGTGAAACATTAGGAAAATTTCCTGTTAGTGAAAAGTTAGAAATTCAAGGTGTTACCAAACCTCCTTTATATGTTATTAAATGTAATGATAAAGTTGGAGTCTTTAGTGATGAGCTTTTTGCAGAAGCAAATAATCATTTTATGAACGAGCCAGTTTTGAAAGATGAGCGTTCGTTTTACAAAAAAAATAGTTTTTCTATTTGGGTGCTTGGAATGTCTGCTGTTCTGGTTGTATTGACAATCATTTTGGAGATTGCTCCTCTTTCACTAGGCATTACATTTTGTGCTATAATGTCAATCGGAATTAAAAATATGTTTTACAAAGACAAAAAAATATTTGTTGCAGCTCCCAAGAAAAAAGAAATTGAAAGCATACAAATTCATCAAAAGCACATCGCCATACGCTTCAAAGAAGTAAAAAAGGAAGTCAGAATTATTCTAAAATCTATTTTGGCTATCAATCTCATCTATACAAATAGCTCTTATCTATTTCAAATCGTAAAAAAAGGTAACAAAACCCACGAATTTTCTACTTCGCTAGATAATGTTACCCAAATAAATCAGCTCTTACACAGTCTTGCACAATTTGATGAGAAAGTAAATATCTTTGTTCGTAATCTTCCTTACGAAGACCGTATAAAACTCCGAAAGTGGGAAGCAGAAAATGAAAATATACTTCTATATTAAAAACTAATTTGTACGGACAATGCATGCATTGTCCCTACGCAAATGCCTATGGTTTTAACTGTCTTGCTTGTTTTCTTCGTTCGATTTCTTTCTGAATCAGTAAATATTCTCTGCTACTCTGCCCTGCAATAGCTGTATTTTCGTCTGCTCTTCGTATCAGATAAGGCATTACGTCTTTTACTGCGCCATAAGGAACATATTTAGCCACATTATAACCTGCTGCTGCCAAATTATTAGACATATTATCACTCATTCCATAAAGTTGTGCAAAATGAAAGTTAGAGTCATTTTTATCAATTTTATAGGCGTCCATCAATACGACAAGCGAATAACAACTAAGTTCGTTGTGTGTCCCTGCACAAACAGCAATACGTTCTCTATTCTCTACACAAAATTCTAATGCTGCATCAAAATCTCTGTCTGTACTTAGTTTGTCGGGTTGTATGGGGTCAGTATAACCTTTTTCCTCTGCTCTTTTGCGTTCTTTTTCCATATATGCTCCACGAACAATTTTTGCTCCCACACGATACTGATTCTTGACAGCATTTTCATAGGCTGATTTCAATTTTTCAAGTCTATCTGTGGTGTACATTTGATATGTATTGTAAACAATAGCTTCTTCTTTGTTGTATTTTTCCATCATCTGATAGGTCAAATCATCAATCGTATCTTGAAACCATGTTTCCTCTCCATCGACAAAGATTCGAACCTTATTCTGATATGCTGTAAGGCAAATCTCATTCATTCGGAGTTGAATTTTTTCCCAACGGACTTGTTCCTCTGCAATCAATGGCTCATGTGCTTGAACTTTTTCTAAAATTTTAGAATATCCGATTCCTGTAACTTTAAAAACACAAAAAGGAATATTTTCGTCTCCCTTTGCTCTATGAATCGTTCTGATGATTTCGCTTTTTGTTTTCTCAAATCCTTTTTCTGATTTTTCGCCTTCTACTGAATAGTCTAAGATGGTTCCTATGCCAGCCTGTGCAAGTTGGATGATAGTTCTTTCGCTATCCTCAATCGTTTCTCCTCCACAAAAATGTTCGAAGAGTGTATTTTTTACTACTGGTTTGACAAAGGGAGCTCTTAGTTTGAAAGCCAATTTTAAAAGTGGTGTTCCCGAATCTACCAAAGTAGGTTTGTTCATCGTCCAGAAAAGGAGGTTCATTTTCTTTAGTTCGAAGTCTGAACGGTTGGCAAAAGCTGTTTCTGTATCGTCAAAAGAAACGTGTTCTTTTGCCATCTGGATAATCTCTAAAGCAGATAGAGAAGATATATTGATAGGTGTAGAGTTTGAATCCATAGTTTTTTCAATAATCAATTACTAATTAGTAGTGTTTGAAATACCATTATTTTGTAATTCGTGATTTGCAGTTCTTGGTTTGTAATATCTTGTTTTGAAAATTCTGTATTCTTTATATCCTTTCCAAAATTCTAAAGCCGTAACTCTCAAAATAGTATAGACTGGAATCGCCAAAATCATTCCTACTGCTCCTGCAAGGGCTGCTCCCATAAATACAACGCTAAAAATTTCTAAAGGATGTGCCTTTACACTTCTTGAAAAAATAATAGGTTGAAGCAAAAGGTTATCAGAAAATTGAACAATAAGAAAGACAATAATTACTTTAATGGCTAAAATTGAAAAATCAGTATCTTGATTTTGTTGAAGGAGTGTAGAAAGTGAGACAATAAGACCAAAAGAAGCCCCCAAAATAGGACCAATATAAGGAATAAGGTTCGCTACGGCTGCAAAAATGGCTATGGTAACAGCATATTTTACTTCTGAGACAATCAGACCAATAGAAACCAACGTAAAAATGGAAAACATCTGAATCAGAAGCCCAAAAAGATAGTTGGAAAGCAGTTTTTCAATTTTGGAAACAGCACTAATCGAAACCTCAAAATAAGCATTCGGAATAAGAGAAATAATGCCACGCTTGAAAAGTCCTTTTTCATAAAGTAAGAAGAACGAGATAAAGAAAACAGACAGTGTTCCAACAAAAATATTGCTTGTCGTGTCAAGTATTTGGCTTAAAACATTGCCAAACTTTAAATCAGTAAAAAAATCTAAAAAGTATTTTTGCAGTTCTGTCATTAAAAAACCTTTTTCTTCTTTTACCCAGTTTCTCTCAATCAAAAATCCTTCTATGTAATCGATAGGAGAAATGATGGTGTTGAACAAGGAATTGTAGTCTAGGGCAGAAATAAACTTTATCTGTTCTGAAATCAGAGGAATAAAAAGTAAGACAAAGAGCGCAACAATGCCAGCAAAAATGACAAAAGAAAGCAACACTGCCATTACACGAGGTAACTGAATCCCTGCTATCTGAATCTGACTGAGGTAGTTAGTAGGCGTTTGAAGGATAGCACTAAAAACCATAGCCACTACAAAATAGCCTACAATGGTAGAAAAAAACCAAGCAAAAGTTCCCAAAACAGCTATGATGGGAAGAACAATGAAATAAAATATGACTAAGCGTCTTATCATTCTATGTGCTAAAAATTTAATTATGTAGCAAAAATACAGATTAAATTGGCGTTCATTCTACTCTTCAATAAATTTTTTTAGGTAATTTGTAGAAAACTATTTAACTAAGAAATAATTCATCAATTATGAAGAAGTTTGAAAGTAAATCTCCTATTTTATCTAAAAAACAGATGCGCCGTTTGGCTCTGCTTTTTGTTGCCTTATTAACTGCCAGTACCATACTTATTTTGGGAGGTTTCGAAATCAACTGGACAGAACTTTTGGAAAGTTTTTTGGAAAAATAATTTTAAAAATAGGATAAAATAAATATTTACTTTAAAAATAACTGTATTCGGATTGATTTTTGAAACTAAGTTATGATATTTTCAATCTATCCATTCTATAAAATTTACTCAATGAACTACTACAATTTTTTCCAAAAAGGTAAAAAACATTTCTTCAGTCTTTTTTTACTCTTTACATTATCATTGCTTTCTACATACAATTCTTATGCTCAAAATGAAGAAATAGAAGAAAACGCAACCGAAGAACACTTAGATATAATTTTGGCAATTGATGTCTCCTCCTCTATGAAGGTAGAAGATGTAATGCCAACACGTTTGGAGGTCGTAAAATCGGCAGCACAGCAACTTATGAGCGTCCATCCGACAGCTCGTTATGGTATCGTACTTTTTGCAGGAGAATCTATGGTATATGCACCTTTAGCAGACGACTCGCAAGACTTGTATCAGCTTTTAGAGCAAATCACAACAGATTTAGTAGATGGCACAGGAACAGTCATAGGCGAAGCATTAGATACATCTATAAAAGAATTTGAGCGTGTAGGCTCTACCAACCGAAAAATAATTATTTTTAGTGATGGAGCAACTTCTGAAAGCAAAGACATTTTTCATAGTGTTTTAGTTTTGACAAGTAAAAGAAATGTAGAAGTGTATGCTATCGGTGTCGGACACGGTGGCGAGGCATCTATCACAACGCCAGACCAAGAACATATTACTATCAAAAGTCCTTATAACGACGAATCGTTGAAGCAAATTAGTCTTTTTACAAATGGAAAATATTATCACGCAGAAAGTTTTGAAGAAATGAGTAAGATAGCTGAGGAAATCTCACTCCTTCTCAATACTAAACAAGAGTAGGTTAAAACAGGGTTTTCTTATAAAAAAGAAAAACACCATTGTTGGTATTTGAGCGATAGCGACACCAACAATCACAAAACAAACAAATTAGTTTCATATTATTTTTTGTAATTTTGCGCTTTCTGCCATCAAACCCTAAGAGTTTTGTATAACTTTTAGGGTTTTGAATTGAATATAAATAGAAACGTATGAAGTATAAGACAATAGCCATCAGTATTTTCACAATAAATAAAATATTCTTATTATCGTTATTCTTTTCTATCGTGCTACTGCATAGTGCGTGTCAGGAAGAAGATACAGAAAAAGAGCTAGAAGGAATTCCTGTCGCACAAGTAGGAGAAAATTATTTGTATAAAGAGGAAATAACAGAACTTTTGCCTCCCAATTATAGCAAAGAAGACAGTACAAATATTGTTAAGAGGTATGTAAATAACTGGATAGAAAGAAGACTTCTTTTGAAAGAAGCCGAATCTAAAAGTGGAATAGACCAAAAAGAATTACAAGAACGCCTAGAAGATTACAAATATCAACTGTTAGTACATGCTTACAAACAAAACTATGTCAATGAATATTTGGATACGTTAGTTACCGACCCACAGATAAGCGATTATTACGAAAAAAACAAGGCAAACTTTGAGCTCAAACAGCCGATTGTGAAAGCTTACTTTGTGAAAGTAAAATTAAATACGCCATCCTCTCAATTAGACGACTTACGAAAATGGATGCGTTCAGATTTAGAGCAAAATTCAGAAGAAACAGAAAAGTTAAAGTCATATAGTTATGGCTTTGCTGCAAGTTATTTTCTACAAGATGACAAATGGCTACCAATGTCAGAATTAGTGGCAAATACGCCTTTTGATAGAAATTTACTTCTTCAAAAAGGAAAGTTTGCTGAAAGTGAAGACAAAGAATATTACTATTTCTTGAAAATAAATGACTTCAAAATTCAAGACCAAGTCGCACCATTAGAATATGTTAGAAGTCAAATTATTAGTGTTATTCTCAATAAAAGAAAGGTAGAATTACAAGAAGAACTTGAAAATGAGGTAATGGAAAGAGCCAACGAAAATCAAGATTATAAGATATTTACAGAATAAAATTAGACAACTCATTGCCACGAAATAAAATCACTTTACGTATTACATTACAAACCAATACATCGTTGATGGTCTTGACCTCAACAATGACTAGTAATTAAAACAATTCACTAATTCCATATATGAAAACCTTCAAAATCAAATCTTTTATATTTCTACTCGCTACTGGGTTTTGTTTTCTAGCTACTTCTGCTTTTTCACAGCAAGTAGCAGACAAAATTATTGTCAAGGTAGATAATTATATCATCCTAAAATCAGAGTTAGAACTCTCTTATCAAAACTATCTTGAGCAGTCAGACCAAACTCCCCCACCAGATGCAAAATGTGGAATATTAAAACAGCTTTTATTCAATAAAGTAATGTATGCCAAAGCTGAAATAGATTCGATTACTGTATTGGATGAGCAAGTAGAGGCAGAGGCTACTAATCGTTTATCTACAATGGTGCAGCGTGCTGGAGGCGATGAGAAAAAATTAGAAGAATATCTAGGGAAATCGTTGGCAGACATCAAAGAAGAACTCTTAGAGCCGATTAAAGAACAACTTACCATTCAGAAAATGCGTGGAGAAATCACAGCAGACGCAAAAGTAACGCCTTCACAAGTACGTAAGTTTTATAAAAACATTCCTAAAGACAGTATTCCGTTTTTACCAGCAGAGTTTGAGGTAGCGCAGATGCTCGTTTATGCAAAAGTGAGTAAGCAAGAAAAAGAAAGAGTTAGAAAACAGCTTTTAGACATTCGTACACGTATCAAGGCAGGAGAAGACTTTGCAAAACTTGCAAAAGAATTTTCAGCAGATTTGGGTTCGGCTGCACAAGGAGGAAACTTAGGCTACAGAGAGCGTGGAGAACTTGTTCCAGAATATGAAGCGATGGCATTTTCTTTAAAACCAATGGAAATTTCAGAGCCAGTAGAATCTGAATTTGGCTTTCACTTGATTCAGCTTTTAGAACGTCGTGGAAATCTTATCAATACTCGTCATATCCTTATTCGTCCGAAGCCTAGCAAAGAAGATATGGTTTATACCAATCAGTTTGTAGATAGTCTTAGAAATCTGATTGTAAAAGATAGTCTCACATTTGCTAAAGCCGTAGCAGAACATTCGGCAGATAGAAATTCAAAAAATAATGGTGGACGCATTACGAGTATGCAAACGGGAAGTCCAAAACTTGTAGCCGAAGATTTTGATTATAATACATATCTAATTTTGGATACAATGAAAGTAGGTTCGGTTTCTCCACCTCTTCCGTTTAGAAGTCCAGACGGAAAAGAGGCTGTTCGTTTACTTTATTTTATAGATAAATCAAAACCACACCAAGCAAATCTAAAAGACGATTACGAAAAAATCTATCAAGCAGCACTCAACGAAGAACGAGCTAAAATGCTTGACGAGTGGTTCTACACTGCCATCAAAGAACTCTACATCGATATTGATGAAGAATACAATACCTGTGGACTTTTGGAAGGAATTTAATCTTTAATGGTAAATGATGAATTATCAATGATAAATTGAATTTCATTATTCCTAGCAGAAAACCCCAACTTTCATTTTTTGAAAGTTGGGGTTTTGGTTTTAGTCATAATAACCTAATTTTTCAAGCTGACTTTTTAAGTGGTTTTTCAGCCAGTCAATGCTAGGGTAAGAAGTATAGAAGTGTCCTTTATCAGCTAAATTTTTCTTCATTTTTAGTAAGCTCAAGACTTCTTCTGTAATATCATTCATATTTACAGGAGCATCTTTAAAATAAGTCAATATTTTAGGTTTTTCTGTCGCTTTAAAACTTTGATATGCTTTTTCTAATTCTTCTTCTGTGAATTTTCCAGCTTTTGTGAAAAATAAGCCTACTACCAAATCACAGTCTTGTAAGGCTTTGTTGTATTCGTCTTGCAAACGAGTAGTAGAAATGGTATCTAAAAAGTGTTCCCATTGAATAAGTTTAAAATAAACTCCTTTATCTATCATTCTATCATTTTCTACACTAATGAACTCTCTTAGTTCTCTTCTGTCTTCTTTGAGCTCAGAGGAGGATGCTAGAAATATTTTGATTTTTTTTGTAGATGACTTATTTTTTTTGTTACTGTAATTTCTTATTTCGTTAATTTCTCGTTGAAGATTTTTATTTTCTTCTTTAATTTCTTTTACCATATCTAAGACTTTATTTAATAACTTGTTTGCATTGTGAGATTCATACTTCTCAATTTTTACTTTGGCACTGTTTAAATCTTTTTCAATTTCTTCTAGTTGCTTTATTAGAGTAAATTTTTGTCCAGCATCATAGGCTATTACCTTTTGAGTAAGAAAAAAATTCTTTTTCTCTGTAAGTAATTTAACAACTTCTTTTAATCCTTCAATTTCTTTTTCTGTTCCATAAGGCATAGGTGTAGCAGTTTTTTGAGTGGTGGTAGTTGTATGATTTTTTTCAATGAAAGTAATGGCTTCCTTTACTTTGTCGTCATTCAAGAACATTTGTAAGGCTTGTACTTGCATTGGTTTAGGAGGATAACCAGCATCCATTTGGTATAGAATTTCTTGCTTTAGGTTAGCATATCTATAAAATGGTTTTTCTTTGAAGTATAAATCTAAATAATCAAATACTTCTTGAAATCGCCTGTTTTCAATTTGATTTTTTAGATAATGGAGCTTTTCATTCATAAGTAGAGTCAGTTGTGGTTGGACTTTTCTAAAATAAGGATTCTTTTTTGCTTTTCTAACGCCCTGCTAAGAATTTTTAACACTCCAAATGCAGCGATTTTAACATTTCTCTCGTTAAAATGTTAAATGAGAAATAGTAAAACCCTAAAATTACATTTATGCACAGTATATTGTTAGCCGAAGACGACCACAATTTGGGTCAGATTTTAAGTGAATATTTAGAAATCAAAGGATTTCAAGTTACCCTCGCTAGAGACGGAAAAGAAGCCTTAGACGCATTTTTTAAAGAAGACAACGTTTTTGACATCTGTATCTTAGACGTAATGATGCCAAACGTAGATGGCTTTACGGCTGCTAAAGAAATCAGAAAAATAGACAAACACACACCTATCGTATTCCTTACAGCAAAAGGAATGAAAGAAGACCGTATTGAAGGACTTCAAATTGGTGCAGATGATTATATGACAAAGCCATTCTCAATGGAAGAGCTTTTGCTTCGTGTACAGGCAATCTTACGCAGAACAATTATTAAAGATAGTTCGCCAGCACTTCGTAAATTCCCTATTGGCGAGCTTTTATTTGATTATGATGCACAGCTTCTCAAAGCAAACAACACAGGAGAGGAAATAAAACTTACCTCAAAGGAAACTGAACTTTTGCGTATGCTTTGTGAAAACAAAAATCAGACATTGGAACGTTCGAAAGCCTTGAACGAAATTTGGGGAGATGACAATTATTTCAATGCTCGTAGTATGGACGTGTATGTAACCAAACTTCGTAAATATCTTCGTGCAGACGAACACCTCAAAATTTTGAATGTTCACGGAACAGGCTTTAAGCTAGTAGAACTTGACGAGAGTTCGATTTCGTAATCTATATATTTTCGGTCAGACAAATAAGTCAGCACCGACATATTAAAAGCTATTACCCAAAATCTTATGCTATAATTTTTCTTAGCATAAGATTTTTTTGTTTTATGAGCTATTTTGTATCTTTTTCCTGTAAAGAATAATGAACAAATCAACTACTTATTAAAATTTTTAATTCAAATTATGAAACGAATTACGACAACTTTACTCATTGCATGTGTAAGCCTTTTTGTTTTTGCCTGTGGAGGAAAAAAAGCTGAAACAACTTCTACAACTGATACAGAAAATAGTTCTGCTGAAGAGCAAGCTCAAACAATGGTAGAAAAAACACTTAAAGAGGCTGGTGCTTACGAATTTTTGACCACAGACAAACCTTGTGAAGTCTTGACAATGGCAATGGTAAAAGAAGTGTTCAGTCCAACAGTAGAAGTGCAACAAAGTGACGTGTACGGATGTAATTATGAATGGGACAGACCTAATGCAGCCGAAATACAAGAACAAATGAGAAAAGCATCTCTAAAAGACATGATGAAGTTCAAACCTACATTTACCGTTAATTTTACCATTTCTAAAGCAAATGGAGTAACACCTGAAAGATTTATGCCGAAGAAAATTTCAAAAGCTCAGCAAGAAGAAATAGCAAAAAAAGCCAATGAAAAGCTAACAGATGAGCAAAAAGAAGCTGTTGGAGAAGATTTAGCTGAAGATTTTACAAAAAGCCTAATAGATAAGGTAAATAATGCAGAATTTACGCCAGTAGAAGGAGTCGGAGATGCTGCCTATTGGAATCCGATTGGAGGAGGAAGTCTTATGGTTTTGGCTGGAGATAAAATTCTTACTTTGGGAGTTTTTGTAGATGAAGATTTGGATAAGAATATAGCTAAATCAAAAGAACTCGCTCAAAAGATTCTTAATCAATAAAAATTCTATTCAGAATTGTAAAGCAGTTGTAAAATGACACGTACAACTGCTTTTTTTTATGCATTATTTTTCATTTTCTTGAGAGCTTTTCTATATCTCTTATAGGCTTTCCAACGTTCTTTTCCCCTTGAAAGCATAAAAATACCTAAGCCGAATATAACCAAACCACCAAGCATTATACCAGCTGTTGCATAAATATCTCCAAAATAAAAGCCAGAACCAACAGAAAAGCCAAATAGAAAAGTAAGTAAAATCCCTACGCCAAAGACAGTTCCTAACATGGTTAGTAAAACACCTCTGAGTATCATTCCAAAACCATTATTTTTAGGTTTGGGAGGTAGTCTAGTATTATTTTTTATGATTTTTTGAGTAGAATCTGAATCAATCTTTTGAATGTTATTTTGATAAAAATCTACTTTTTTGGAAGGCTGTGAAGCCTCTGAAATTGTGATATGTCCAGCAAAAAAGAGAAAAATAAGCCAGTATAGTCTCATTAATTGGTAATTTTTAATTTGTTTAGAGTTTTTCTAAAGCTAGTTTTGCTTTTTGAGTAATACTTTCTTCATATTGGTGTCCTTCAAAACTCATTGCCATTTCAAAATATTTTTCTGCTAGTTCCTTGTCTGATTTTTTAAATATAAAACCTAGTTGAAGAGCCGAATTGGCAGCAAAATAATGAATTTCGTTCTGTTTGTGCAATGTAGAATATTCAATGACCTTTTTATAAAAACTAATGCTTTGATGTGTTTGATGTAGTTTGTCTAAAATTCTAGCTTTTCGATAATAATATTCCAAAATGATGTCAAATCGCTTTTCATTTTCCCATTTTTGAAGCTGCTTCTCATCAATTTGAAGTAAAGTTATTTGAGCTTTTTGGTAATTTCCACCGTCTGTTAGTATTCTTGCTTGATAAAGTGTTTTATTAGGCAAATGTTTATGTTCTTTTACTAATTCTATAAACTTTTGAGCATTCTTATCAACGGCTGTTTTAGCTATTCCTTGTGTGGAAATAGAATAAAAAAAGATACTTTCTTGATAATCATAACTTGTTGCACTACTTCTTAGCCAATCTATCAAAAACATTTTAAAATAAGCATCTTTAATAAAGTTTATACGATTATCTTTTTTTACATTTCTCAGAAATTCCGAATAATGAAATTTTGCTTTTTGATGTTGTTCTGAATAAAAATAAAGTTCTGCTAAAAGATAATCTAAGCTAAAATGTTCTTTTTTTTCAAATATGAGTTGGTTGTTTTGATAATTTCTAGCATACTCTTGCCACGCCAAAAGCGCTGTTTTATGCGATTCATTTTTCATCAAAACCAGACTAGAAGCTAACAAGACAAGTTTTTCAGAAGGATATTTTTGAAGTAAATCTAAAGCGATTCCTTTTGAAGTCTTACTGTTTTCTATCAAATTTTCTGATAGGTAGGTTTGCAGAAGCATTTGCCACATTAATGTTTCTTTCTGGAAAAAATGCATTTGTGAAGTAGATTTTTGTAGATTTTGAATGCCATTTTTGAGTTCTGCTTCCATTCCAATCAAATCCAATGCCCACTGATATTTTTTTGGAACACTTGCCAGTGTTATTTGAAGCAAGGCTAATGATTTTTTGTGATAAATAAAATTAGGATACTCTTTTTCATTTTCTAAAAGTAGTTTATAGGCTTGACGAACTCGCCAAGCAGATGCCCATTTTTCATCAAAACTAAGTTTTATGATTGCCCAATGCAGCTTTATTTCAGCTTTTGCCCATTTGTATTCTTTAAAGTAACTGCTTTCTTTATTGTCAAATTTCTCTAACAATTCTAGTCGTTTTTCTTCATTTATTTGTAGCTTTTCATAGTTTTTTTTGTCTTCTGTCAAGAGAATAAAAATCATATCTCTAAAATCTTCAACAACCAAATACAAAGGCGTTTTTGTGTTTTCTGTTTTTTTATCAAAATCAAATTCTAAATCAAAAATTTCATTGTAGAGGTTTTGAATTTTTATGTCCTCAACGACGGCTTTAGTCGACGGAATGGAAAAACCATCAAAACAAAAAAAAGGAGCAATCGAAAAAGTTAAGATTACTCCAATTTTCAAAATAAATATGTTTATAAAAGAAAAAGTCTTTGCTCTACATTTATAATTTATCATTAATCATTAATCATTTATAATTTATTCCTGCACTTTCTTAGCAATGGTAGTTACTAAATCTCTAGGCAAAAATCGTGAAGAATTTACCATAATTGAGTTAATCATTCCGTGTACGGCTACTGTCTTGCCTTTCATCATAGCCTCATAGCCATATTCTGCTACTTCTTCTGAAGTTGCCATTCCAGCTTTTGCTTTATCTAAAAACTTGGTATCCTCCATATTAGCAGCTTCTACGAAACCTGTGTCAGTCAGTCCAGGGCAAAGAGCTGTTACAGTAATGCCATGGTCTTTTAGTTCGCTGGCAATCGCTTCTGAAAATGACAAAACAAATGATTTTGTAGCAGCATAAACGGCAAAGTACGGCAAAGGCTGGAAAGCAGCTGTTGAGGCAACATTCATAATCTTACCAAAACTAGAACTTACCATATCTTTAGAATAGAGCTTTGTTAGATGTACAAGAGAAACCATATTGAGTTGCATCATCGTATTGAGCTTATCCCAATCGTTTTCTGAAAAATCTCCATATTCTCCAAAACCAGCATTATTTATCAAATAGCTGACTTCAATATCATCTTCTTTTGTTTGTTTATAAAGATTTTCAATTTCACTCGCATTACTCAAATCAGCTTTATACGTTTTCACTTTTATGCCATGTGTTGCTATGAGTTCTTCGGCAAGGCTATTGAGTTTGTCAATGCTACGAGCTACCAAAACTAGATTATGTTTCTCTTTTGCCATCACATGGGCGAGTTCAAGACCTATTCCACTAGATGCGCCAGTAATTAATGCTACTTTCATAAAAAAAATGTTTTTGGAGGTGAAAAATCAGAATTACAAATAGAACAACATACAAAACAATGACTTGTTTAGCTGATTTTGACAAGAAAATTTTGATAAAGAGTTGTAAAGCCAAAAAACTGGTTTTATCTTGCTATGTATTTTGAAAATTTAATTTATCCTAATCTTTTGAGTTTTTGGTTCAGTAAAAGATAACACGAAAGTGTTTTTTTAGTCAATCTAAAAAAATGACTTATATATTTTACTGGTTACTGATAGCTGAATTACTGATAACTGATATAATGAACACTCCCCTTTTTACGAATGATGCTGTTGTTTTAGGTGTTTTGATGATAGTTTTAGCTGCTATTTTTGTTACTTCTAATAGTGAAAATAAATTTTGGAAGCAGTTTTATACCTATGTTCCTGCTTTGCTTCTATGTTATTTTATTCCTGCATTTTTAAATTACCCTTTAGGTTTAATTGCTTCGGAGTGGTTCGATGAAAAAGTATTAGATTTTGCTGCTTCACTCAATATTTCCATTCCAGAAGGTTCAAGTTTTCATGACATAAAGGAAATTTTTAGTCAAAACAATATAGAAAAAAGCCAGTATGAAGGGTTTATAAAAGAATCAAAACTCTATCATGTAGCTTCAAGATATTTGCTTCCTGCATCTTTGGTATTGCTTTGTTTGAGTATGGATTTGAAAGGTGTAATTAATCTAGGTTGGAGAGCAATTGTGATGTTTTTGACTGCCACATTAGGAATCGTTTTAGGTGGAGGAATTGCGCTTTTTATTGTTGCAAATATTAGCCCTGAGACAGTAGCAGGGACAGAAGAGAATGCGATTTGGAGAGGACTTTCTACCATTGCAGGAAGTTGGATAGGGGGAGGAGCAAACCAAGCAGCAATGAAAGAAATTTACAAGCCAAGTGGAAGTTTGTTTGGAGCAATGCTCGTCATTGATGTAGTAGTAGCCAATATTTGGATGGGGTTTTTGTTGTATGGAGCAAATATGAGCGAAAAGATAGATAAAATATTAAAAGCAGATGTTTCAGCAATTACAGCATTAAAGAAAAAAATGGAAGACTTTCAAGCCAAACACGCACGTATTCCTTCTACGACTGATTTATTTATGATTTTGGCAATAGGCTTTGGAGCAACGGCAATCGCTCATTTCTGTTCGGATATTGTTGCACCTTTTATGGCAAACTATAAAGAGTTACTTACAGACTTAAAATTGACTTCACTTATGAGTGGATTCTTTTGGCTTGTCGTTTTCGCAACAACTATTGGCGTACTTCTATCTTTTACCAAACTCAGAGAACTTGAAGGAGCAGGAGCTTCGAAGGTAGGAAGTGTTTGTATTTATATTTTGGTAGCCACTATCGGAATGCACATGAATTTGGCTGAAATCGGACAGTATTTAGGCTTATTTTTCTTAGGAATCATTTGGATGATTATTCACGTTAGTATTTTGCTTTTAGTGGCATATCTGATAAAAGCTCCTTTCTTTTTTGTGGCTGTGGGAAGTCAGGCAAATGTAGGTGGAGCAGCTTCTGCACCAGTTGTAGCTTCGGCTTTTAGTCCTGCTCTTGCGCCTGTGGGGGTGTTATTGGCTGTTTTAGGTTATGCGCTCGGTACGTATGGTGCGATTGCTTGTGCTATGTTTATGCAGGCTGTTCATTCTGGAGGGTAAAAGAGTTTAGAGTTTTGATTTCAGAATTGTGAATTGATAAATTAGCGAAGCTAAACAATCAGCGTAGTTAACGTAGAATTAGGAATAAATGAAATACTCAAAAGAAGAACTAGAGAAGTTAATTAGTGAAAAGAAAACTTTAGGAGTTTTTATTTTTGATGAAAAAAAGCAGCAGTTTACTTCTGATGTAGAAATCTGTTTGACTATAAGAAAGGTTGAAGAAGGTTTGTATAGGGCTGTAAGCTACTATTTTGATGGATATGAGTTTTGGGTAGAGGATAAAATAAACCTTTTCTTTGAAGGAAATCAAGAACAAGCTATGAAAAAGGCGATAAAAAGTTGGAATGAATACAATCCAGAGTCTTTTATGGAATATCCTATCATTTATACCAATGTAATTTGTGCGATTTATTACGAACCAAAATAAAAAGTTTTATGAAACATTTTATCTTTATACTCAAAACAATAGGAATTTCACTTCCTGCTTCTGTTCTATTGGGCTATATTATGAGCTTTTTCAAACCTGCTCTACATGCTCACATTCCTTTAGAAATGTGGATGATTACTACCTCAATAGCTGCTTGTGTCTGCTTAATTGCAGGAATAATTATTAGTAGTATTTTTATTGCCTTTAAAAATAAAAACCTATTATATTCTATTTTATCAACTTTAGGTTTTGTTGCTCTCACTTTGTTTTTTTTATAAGTGAATTTTATTCTATGCCTCGCACAAGATAAACTCATACTATATCTCAAACAGCTAGGAATTACCGACTGGAATCAGCTTACAAAATACATTCAAAATCTGTCTTACGGAAGAAATACTAATCGCCACGATTTGACTCTCGTTTTGACAGAACAGAAAGGTACATGTAGCTCAAAACACGCTTTCCTAAAAAAAGTAGCTGATTTGAATGGAGTAGAAAACATAAAACTCTACATAGGAATTTATAAAATGAACCCTTCGAATACTCCTAAGATGGGAAATATTCTTTCAGAAAATGAATTTGACTATGAGTTAGACTATATTCCAGAAGCACACTGTTATCTTAAAATAAATGGCGTAGAATATGACTTTACGCACCCTTTCTCTGATTTTGAAAAGTTACGATATGATATTTTAGAAGAAATTGAAATCGAAGCCGAACAAGTAAGTGAGTTTAAAGTCAAATACCATCAAGATTTTTTGAGGGAATGGATTACTAAACAGAATGAAATAGTTGATATTGTAATCAATTTTGAGGCTGTTTGGAAGTTAAGAGAGCAATGTATTTGTAATTTGAGCCAATAAAACTCTCTTTTTTATAACTATCAATGAGGTAGTAAAACTTTTTGTGGAATTTTACGTTATATTATTTGTATATACAAATATTGTTTATACAATCAAATATAATTTATTAAATTTTTTAAATAATGAATCGAAAAGACTTCTTAAAAAGAGCTATCAAAACTACACTTGGAACAGGTTTTTTTGTTTCTACACCTGTTTTAGGTAGTGTTTTTAAAAAACAAAATACAGACAAAACAGCAAGTTCTTTTACAGATTCTACTGATATTTTAGGATTTAATCATTTACCTAATTCTTCAACACAATCAATTATGGCAAATACGGTTTTGCATAAGGCAAACACAAGAGGAATGGCTGACCACGGTTGGCTCAAAAGCGCACATAGTTTTAGTTTTGCATCGTACTACAATCCAGAACGTATGAATTTTGGTGTTCTGCGTGTCTTGAATGATGATATTATTGCAGGAGGCAGTGGCTTTGGAACGCACCCACATGACAATATGGAAATTATCAGTATTCCCATAGAAAATGGCTTGCGTCATAAAGACAGTATGGGCAATACCTCATTTATAAAAAGTGGTGAAATACAAGTGATGAGTGCAGGAACAGGAGTTTTGCATAGTGAAGTGAATGATACTCAAGAGACAACTAAGTTTCTTCAAATTTGGGTCATTCCAAATAAGAGAAATGTAACACCTCGTTACGACCAAATTGTACTCAACTCCGAAGATAGAAAGAATAAATTACAACAGATTTTGTCGCCTAATCAAGATGATGAAGGAGTTTGGATTCATCAAGATGCTTGGTTTCATTTGGGAGATTTAGACCAAGGAACAAAAGTAAATTATGAGCTAAAAAAACCGTCAAAAAATGGTGTATATGTATTTGTTATAAAAGGGAATGTCCACTTAAAAAATGGGAGCGAAACACAAGAATTAGATACAAAAGATGGCTTAGGAATTTGGAATACCAAAAAATTTGAATTAGAAGCCTCTCAAGATGCAGAAGTTTTGCTGATGGAAGTTCCGATGAGCTAATTATATACATACATAAATAGAACTTTAGCAAAATAAAATTTAACCAAACTTTATTTGGTTAAAAATATATTTTATTCATAATGTTGGGTTTGAAGTCCCAATATTCTGAAGAAACGAAACAATATCTTGTTAGAATATAACTTTGCGAAAGTCATAATAAAAGGTAGTTTGTAGCTCTTACAAACTACTTTTTTATTTGAAAATGAAACCTTTTTCTATCAAAGACGTTATTATAAGTAGATGTTTTTTACAAAATGTCTATTTTTTAAACTTAATAAAGTAGTTTTTTTGTATATATAACTACCATTTTTTAATCTAATATTATTTTTTTATGAAACGTACAAATCGCATGCTTGCTGTGATGGTTACATCATTCAGCATTTTTGTCTTATTTTTATTCTTAGCATATTCTAGTTATGGACAAACTACTCTCCAACCACAGTCCACACAGGTAGTAAGTGCAGATTATGATTATACAGTCAAAACAGAAGATACTAGAATCAGTCCAGAGCAAATATTAAAGGAAACATTGGAAGGTCCTTGGAAAGCATTCTATAATGGAAGAAAAACATATATTACTTTTAATAGTGATAATTCTGTAATTATGCGATTGGGTGTGCGCTCAAATGGAAGTGCCAATACAAGCGAATATCATACAAATTATGATGAAATGTATTATGAGATAGATGCTTCTGTAAGTCCTTATAAGTTGGTTTTATATAATGGAGAAAAAGAAATTAAAGGAGTATTTAGAATTATAAATGATGATCAGATTATTACTTGTCATAATTTTAAAAGTGATTATCAACCAAAGAAAATAGATGACAAATATACTGTTTTGAATCTTTATAGAGTAGATGAAGAAGACCGTTAGAATATAACTAAGTAGTTAGTTTTCACAAAATTGTTATTTTGTATTTCTGATTAAAAATAGTTA
>NZ_JAHDIG010000077.1 GCF_020630935.1 Bernardetia sp. | reverse complement strand
GTATCTTTTAATGGGGTTGGAAACTTTTTAACAATAACTAAAGAAGTATCTGTTATTCCTTTTTCTTCCATAATTATTTTTCTAGTTCCCTCAACTCCTCCACTTGTATAAATAACTCCTTCCTCATAATAGGGAAAATCAGGTATCCAATTTCTACTATCATTTATGTATTCCTCTTCGCTCAATACTAAACGGCTAGTATAAATCCCAGCATCAAACCTCAAAATTATATCTTTACCATGTATTTCACCTACAAAGCTATCTATTCCCTCCTTTTCTTTATACTCCCAACCTGAAGGTACTTCTATAGTAAATAGTCCTGTATCTAATACTTTAATTTTATTGTTATCTTGTTTACTGCATCCAAACAACAAAATACTCAGTGTTAATAAAACGATAGTTTTCATATTTTGACTAAATTACATCTTGGGGTACTAATGAACTTTAACGAACAGGTAACTTTTTTAGTAGATTCTCAGAGAACAGTTGTTAGTTTATCTATAAGCAATCAACCTAATATAATTATCATCTACTTCCAACATAAATTTCCCTACGGAATCTAAAATCTCTTTAATCTTACCCAAATCTTGCTGACAGACTTTATTTTTATCGTCAAAAAACTCTTTTGGAAAGTTTAGATATTCAATCTCTTTATACAAAAGAATTCCTCCTAAAGAGTTACAGCCTTCAAAACCTGTCTGCCAATAGTCAAAATCATAGGTCGTGTATTCATCAAGATAAAGAACTCCATTTTTTTCTGTGTTTACTTTGCTAAACTCAACACGCTTGAATAAATGACTATTTTCAACAATTCCATCTATCAAGCGCACCCATTTGGCATTTGACATAAAACTATCCGTAAATTTATTTTGAATAACTTTGTCAATTTCTCTATCAAGCTGTTTCCAGTATCTTTGTTGTTTGTTTGTAACCATTATATTTCTATTTAAGATTTAAGACTCAAACAGAAGCTCACAATTCAAAGTTCAAATTATCTATGAAACATATCCTTGCTTTATTTTTATTTTTTATCCTTTGCTCTTGCCAAAATGAAACCTCCGAAAACAAAAAAGTCACAGATTCCACTTTAACAAATTCTATCCAGAAAGAAGAAAGTGGAAAAATAGACTTTGATACTTTCTTCCAAAAATACCGTACAGATTCAGTTTTTCAACTCAAGCACACAAAGTTTCCACTCAAATCGTTCTACATAGACGAAACAGAAGACACTAGCATTAATTTCATTTCAGAAAAAAAGTGGCAGTTCAATGATTTCAAAGACGATAAAACATCAGAATACGACCAATATGAGTTTGTAAAAAATCCTATCAGTTCAGATGTAGTTCATTATGAAATGGAAGGCATAGACAATGGTATTTCGGTAATATACAAATTTGAGTTTGATGGTCAAGAATGGTCTTTGATAGAAATTGAAGATGCTTCCTACTAAGCTAATTTTCAAGCCAACGGACTAATCACACGTCTAGCATGGCGATAGGCTTTTTTCCAATAATCGTATCTGAATAAAGGTTCTTCCACTACGCCTCGTGAGGTAGAAGTGTGTATAAATTCTAAATCGTCTCTGCTATTTCCAGTTTTGGTAATGATTCCGACGTGGCTAATGCGATTGGGGTCGCTTCCTGTGGCAAAAAACACCAAATCTCCAGCTTCTACATTGTCAATAGAAATATCTACTCCACTTACTGCCTGCGAACGAGAATCTCTTGAAAGTTCTATGCCTGCTTCTTTGAAGGCAAGATGTGTCAGTCCAGAACAGTCTAAACCACTTCTTGAAACACCTCCCATTACATGCTTTGTTCCCAAATAGGTTCTTGCTTCTTCAATGGCTTTTTGTGCGATTGCCTCACGAGAACCAGATACGTTCTCAGCAAGAGTACCCTCTGAATGTGTATGAATAGTAGAGTTTGGATTGGCTGTTTTTTCGGCTTGATAGCGAGCAAAAATTTCATCGAAAAGTTCTTTATGAACTCTTAAGTCAATGACTGCCTTTACCGTTTTTCCATTTTCTTGTATAAATTCAATGCCGTTCATAATGTAGCGTAAACTTTAGTTTGTGTGAGTTGTAATTAATTATTTTTAGAAAGATACCAATTTAGAATGAATTATTTTTGAATTTGACTGTCCAAACTACTACATTTAGAAAATATAAACTCATCTAAAATAGTAAGATATTTAATAAAATTCTTATTCTGTCAGACACCTCAAAGGTGTCAAGACAGTTGAGCTTACAAATTGTCCGACACTTTAAAAGTGTCCTGACAAATCTATAAAACTTATTTTATTATATGTCTTGTGATTGTTCTGTGGCTCACAGAACAACAAATACATCAATCCTTTTCTGCTAAAAACAAGCCTTTATACTACACAAATGAACACAAAACATATTTCCCATTACTCATTATTTCTATTTACATTTTTAGTATTCTTTTTCTCTTGCAAGACCAGTCAGAATACAAGTTCTGACGAACTGCGTCCTTCTTTGAAGTCAGTTTATCCGTTTGTAGAAACAAAAGAACAGGGCATTATAGAAAAAAATGGAATGGTCGTAACGGCACATCCTTTGTCTTCAAAAATTGGTGTAGAAATCCTTAAAAAAGGAGGAAATGCTTTTGATGCTGCTATTGCTGTTAAGTTTGCTTTGGCTGTGACATATCCTCGTGCTGGGAATATTGGAGGAGGAGGTTTTGCAGTCTTAAGATTAGGAAATGGAGAAAGTATAGCTTTAGATTTTAGAGAAACTGCTCCCCTTGCAGCCACTACCAATATGTACTTGGATAAAGATGAAAATCCTATTCCAAAACTAAGTCAAGAGGGACATTTGTCTGTTGGAGTTCCAGCAAGTGTGGCTGGGATGGTAGAACTTTTTGAAAAATATGGTTCAAAAAATGTTTCTTGGAAAGAACTTGTTCAGCCAGCCATTGACTTAGCACAAAATGGAATTGTTTTGACAGAAAATGAAGCGAATAAACTCAATGATTATCAAAAAGAGTTTAAAACGTGGAATACAAAAGAAAATTGTGTTTTTATTTATGATGGAGAAAATAGTAGTTTAAATAATGAGTGGAAAAAAGGGGATACTATTTTTCAAAAAGAATTAGCTCAAACGCTTATCAGAATCAGAGATGAGAAGCGAGACGGATTTTATAAGGGAAAAACAGCTGAATTTCTTTTAAAAGAAATAAATAAAGGAAAAGGAATCATCACACAAAAAGATTTAGACGATTACAAGCCTGTGTGGAGAAAACCGATTGAACAAACTATTCAGTTGCAAGCCAAAGATTCAGATAAAAAAACGGCTTATACTATTCTTTCAATGCCACCTCCTTCTAGTGGTGGAATTGCACTTGCACAGCTTCTGCAAGGAGCAGCAAATTACATCAACCAAAACCGTTCTACACCAAAAATAAAACAAGCAGAACACAACTCTGCTGCTACATTGCATATCTTGACAGAACTTGAACGACGAGTATATGCCGACCGAGCAACTTATCTTGGTGACCCAAATTTTTATAATGTTCCTCAAAAAATGCTTTTAGATTCAGCTTACAACGCAGAAAGAAACCAAACAATTTCTCTTTTCAAAAAAACCCCGTCTGATAGCATCAAAGAAGGAAAAGTAGAAATTATCGAAAGTATGGAAACTACTCATTTTTCTATTACGGATAAAGATGGAAATGCCATTTCTCTCACAACGACACTCAACGGAAACTATGGCTCAAAAGTAATGGTAGAGGGAGCAGGATTTTTCTTAAATAATGAAATGGATGATTTTAGTATCAAGGCTGGCTTTCCAAATCAGTTTGGTTTAGTAGGGGCAGAAGCCAACAAAATTGAACCTCAAAAAAGAATGCTTTCGTCTATGACTCCAACGATTGTAGAAAAACATAACCCAACTACTGGAAAAAATGAACTTTTTATGGTTGTCGGAACACCAGGTGGTTCTACTATTATTACAACCGTTTTTCAAGTCATTCTGAATACGACCGTTTTTGAAATGGATATTCAAAAGGCTGTCAATGCAAAGCGTTTGCATCATCAATGGCTGCCCGATGAAGTCTATTATGAAGCATTAGAGGAATCAGTTATCAAAAAATTAGAAAAATTAGGACACGTCATGAAACAAGTTCCACAACTTGGTAAAGTAGAAGCTATTTTGGTGTTACCAAATGGAATGTATGTAGGAGCTGCCGATTATTTGCGTGGCGATGATACAGCAATAGGATATTCCATGTAAAAGCTATATCTATCTCTTTTTTTTCATAACTCAAAGTATTTCAACAAGTTAAGCAAGCAAAATTGATTCAGAGATAAAGAATCACTTCAGATAATAGAGTATAAAACCTTAATTATTTCTACACGATTTGCCTCAAATTTATTTTTATTTTCTATTTTATTCTTTTTTAATAAATTAAAAATTAACAAACTATTAAGTCTAAAAAAACAGCATCAAACAAAATATTATTCTATTTAAAATAAAAAATCAGAATTTTATTTCTCTAATTATATAGGGTTGCATACTATTTCAGCTGTTATGGTTTGTTATGACTTTGTTTGGGCGTAAGTTTCGATTTTAACATAAAAAACCAACAACAAAGAATATAAATCATAAAAACACTATTTTTAAGAAATTTTATTTTAAAATAAATAATACAACAAAATTTTATTTTAGGTTGCACGATTTTTTGTTAAATCTCTTGTTCATAAAAACGTATTTTTAAATTGAAACCTGTGTCAAAATACACCGTTAGCTTTGTAACATCAAATAAGAAAAACAGATTACAAATCTCAATCACTAACGAAACATAAAAAACAATTTAAAATAATATTTTTTTCACACTTTTCTATTTATTTCAGAATTTCTAAAAATCACTCTAAAAATACCAGTACCTATGAACATCTTAAAATCAGCTTTCGTTTTTGTTTTTGCAATCACTCTTTCATTTACCAACTCTTTTGCTAGTCCTGCTGACGAAGACGATATGATTGCTATTGTTGAAGCGCTACCCAACAGCAACAAATTTCTTCTAAAGTTTGAAAATGAAAAGGAAGAAAAGGTAAAAATAAAAATTTATAATTCAGACTTGCAACTTGTACACTCTGAAGCACTGGGCAAAAAAGCACAAATTCAACGTCTTTATGATATGAGTGCCTTAGGAGAGGGAACTTATACAGTTGTTTTGGAAGGCGAAACGTACAAAGAAAAACGTACAGTTACATTAGTGAATCCATTGGAAAATAATTTTATTGCTACTTTTTCTCCAAAGGCAACCCATAAAAAAGTTTTTGCGTCTGTAGAAAATAACAAAGGCACTGTAAAACTGACACTTACTGATATAAATGGAAATATTTTGTACGAAGAATCTATTGTAGATGAAAAGAAAGAGCGTACTCTAAATCTTGAAAATCTTGAAAGAGGAACATACTTCTTGCAGATTATTGGAAAAAATAAAACAGAATACGAAACATATTATATTGACTAATTCGGAAAGGTCAATCCAACCGACTTACAGATTTTAAATTAAGATACTGTAATTAATTTATCTCTTCATGAGCAAAAAAGCAACTTCTTTGAGGTTGCTTTTTTTATTTTTACGATTATTCTTATTCCAATTTAATATTATTCAAAACTATGATAGTTTCTGTAGAAATTAGTGTTTATCCACTTGTAGAAGATTATAAGCCAGCCGTAAAATCATTTATTAAAATTATTTCTCAAAACTCAAATCTAAAAATCCTTGTAAACGGCATCAGTACGCATATTTTTGGAGAGTTGAGCGAAGTTATGCCAAGTCTAGAAAAAGCCATTGAATCTTGTTTTGAAGCTCAGAAAGCCTCTGTTGTAGTCAAATTTTTGGGTACAGATTTAAGTGAATACGAGTACAAAGGTTAATAACACCGACAAAATGACAGTTTTTGGTAACCAACACAAGTAATAAAGACAGAAATCCACATCTAAAAACTATTTTTTGGTATTGGCATATTCTATGTAAAGACAACAATCGAATGTGTCGCACACAAACGCAATGTTTTAATTAAGACGATACAAAAATTTATGTATTCATTCACTATTAAAATAAATTAGATAACTATGGCTGATGTAAATATTCGTCCGTTGGCAGACCGTGTTTTGATTGCTCCTGATGCAGCAGAAGAAAAAACTGCAAGTGGAATTATCATTCCTGACTCTGCAAAAGAAAAGCCACAACGTGGAAAAGTGGTAGCAGTAGGAAATGGCAAGAAAGACGAACCCATTACTGTAAAAGTAGGTGATAACGTTCTTTACGGTAAATATTCAGGTACAGAAATCAATGTAGAAGGACAAGATTACCTAATCATGCGTGAATCTGACATTTATGCAGTAGTGTAAATAAAATTGTCGTTGGTGGGGACACCAACAACAGCAGTTCAAAAAATTTAGTACGTTGTAAATTCGTAATTCGTAATTCGTAATTTATAATTGTTAAAAAAACATTCTACAACATTTTAATAGAAAACAAAAAATTATGTCTAAGATAGTATCATTTGACACAGCAGCTCGTGAGAGATTAAAAAAAGGCGTTGATGCTTTAGCTAACGCAGTAAAAACTACACTTGGTCCTAAAGGACGCAATGTAGTAATAGATAAAAAATTTGGTGCGCCTTCAGTTACTAAAGATGGTGTTACAGTAGCAAAAGAAATTGAGCTTAAAGACCCTATTGAAAACATGGGTGCACAGCTTGTAAAAGAAGTTGCTTCAAAAACTGCTGATATGGCAGGTGACGGAACTACAACAGCAACTGTTTTGGCACAAGCTATCTTCAATGCAGGTATCAAAAATGTAGCTGCTGGAGCAAATCCAATGGATTTGAAGCGTGGTATGGACAAAGCCGTAGCGAAAGTAGTTGAAAACTTGAGAGGTCAGTCTAGCCCTATCAAATCTTCTTCGGAGGTAGCACAAGTAGGTGCAATTTCTGCTAACAACGATATGGAAATCGGTAAAATGATTGCCGATGCAATGGACAAAGTAGGAAAAGATGGCGTTATCACAGTAGAAGAAGCTCGTGGTACAGAAACAGAAGTAAAAACGGTTGAGGGTATGCAGTTTGACCGTGGTTATCTTTCTCCATACTTTGTTACGAATACAGAAACAATGGAAGTGGAGCTTGACGACGCTTATATCTTGATTTATGACAAGAAAATCTCTTCTATGAAAGAGCTTCTTCCAGTATTGGAGCAAGTTGCACAAACTGGAAAACCACTTGTTATTATTTCAGAAGATGTAGATGGTGAAGCATTGGCTACACTTGTAGTAAACAAAATTCGTGGTGCGCTTCGTATTGCTGCTGTTAAAGCTCCAGGTTTTGGCGACCGTCGTAAGGCAATGTTGGAAGACATCGCTACACTTACTGGTGGAACACTTATCAGCGAAGAGCGTGGTTATAAGTTAGAAAGTGCAGAAATTTCTTACTTAGGTCAAGCAGAAAAAGTTACTATTGACAAAGACAACACAACTATCATCAATGGTGCTGGCGACTCTGAAAACATTAAGCGCAGAGTAAACGAAATCAAATCTCAAATTGAGAAAACAACTTCTGATTACGACCGTGAGAAATTGCAAGAGCGTTTGGCTAAATTAGCTGGTGGTGTTGCAATCCTTTACATTGGTGCAGCTACAGAAGTAGAAATGAAAGAGAAAAAAGACAGAGTAGATGACGCACTTCACGCAACTCGTGCAGCCGTACAAGAAGGTGTAGTACCTGGTGGTGGTGTTGCTTTCATCCGTTCTTTAGAGTCTTTGGATGATTTCATCGTTGGTAAAAACGGTATCGAAAACCAAGACCAAGAAACAGGTGTAAACATTATTCGTCAAGCATTAGAAGCTCCACTTCGTACTATTACAGCAAATGCAGGTCTTGAAGGTTCTGTAATTATTCAGAAAGTAAAAGAAGGAAAAGCAGACTTTGGTTATAATGCTCGTGAAGACAAGTATGAAAACTTAGTAGCTGCAGGTGTTCTTGACCCAACTAAAGTTTCTCGTTTGGCTCTTGAAAATGCTGCTTCTATTGCATCTCTTCTTCTTACAACAGAATGTGTAATTGCAGACGACCCAGAAGAAAAAGAAGCTATGCCTTCTGCTCCTGCTGGAATGGGAGGAATGGGTGGAATGATGTAATCCGTTGTTTCCCACACACTGAAGTGTGCGCTATAAAATAAAAAAAGTCATTTCTTCTTTATTGAGGAAATGACTTTTTTAGTTTAGAAAAACAATAAAATTTATCATAGTCAATTTTGTAAAGTTCATTTCTCTATAGCAAGCCCAACGCTATGGAGAAATAAGCAGGAGTGGCTTTTGGTAAGTTATTAGTAATAGTAATATAAAAATGATTTTGCCATTTTTGTCGGTCTGCTCTACGAGGCTGACCTTATTCTAATTAGGTCACTAATGCGATTTTTAGATGTAGTTTAGTTTCTATTTTAGTAAAATCAAAACTGTAAAAGCCCTAATAACCTTTAACATGTTAAAAATATTTTTTTTACACTATAATATTGCAAGCCTTCATATTTTATAACTTTATTATTTTTCAAAAAAAACACCTTTACAAATTTTGTAAAAGTGTTAGTAAAAATAACTTTTTTTGTAGAGATTATTTTAATGTTTCACTACAAATTTCTTAGTAATAAGACTCTGATTATTTACTGAAATAGTGTAAAAATAAATACCTGCTTTTAAATTACTGACAGATATTTGTTTACGATTATCGTAATTATCTAGTCTATACTCTCCTACAACGCTTCCTAAAAGATTATATACTGTTATTTTTCCTTCCGAGTTTCTGTCTAGCATTCTATAATCAAACTGAACAAAATGTGCTGCTGGATTAGGATAGGCTTCCGAAATTTCTATTTTATCAGTTTCTCCTGCTGCTTGAAGATTTTGAGCATAAGAAGATGAAAAATAAGACATAGCCATAAAAAGCATAGGAACTACTAAAATCGTTTTTACTAACGATTGGAAAGATAAATCAGACCATTTGGGAGGTTTTTGAGAAAAAGGTAAAAACTGTTTTAATTTCATAAAAATAATTTGTTAGAGTTTCGTCATTCGGAATGTTAGGATGTTTAATGAAAAGGGAAAAATATAGAGTTTAGAGTGAAATTATATTTTTGGTTACCGATTAATTACCGTTTCACTATATGAAACCGAAAATCAGTAGCTTAGGTTACATATATTTGCAGGGAAAGCAATATTTTTTTGTTATTTTCATGATTGCCCTTAAAAAATTAAGATAAATCAACAACTAAAACATATTTTTCAGCTCTGCAATGCTATAATTCAACTACTAAACCAAGTTACAAAATAATTTCATTAGTCTTTACAAAAGTCAGAATTATTCTTGTAAGAAAAAAGTAGTTTTCTCTTAAAACTGTACAATTTTGTGATAAAACAGGTTTTATTAATAGCTTTTTCTCTATTTCTTATATACCTTTTCGCCTGCTTCTACTTCAATATTTAGGAAGTTTTCGGCTGGAGGAATAGGACAGTCATATTTTTTATCATACATACAATAGGGATTATAAGCACGATTGAAGTCTAAAATAGCTCTAAGTCCATTTATTTCCGGTTCGATATAACGCCCAACTTCGTATGTAGTTTTTCCATTAGTAAGGTCATTAAACAGCACTGAAAAACCGTCGCCATCCTCAATAGCTTTATAAATATTCAAAGATAGAGGTTTGCCTTTGAGTTTGAAATCAGCCTTTGCATAGATTTTAAAATTGCGTTCCTTACCTTGTGAGGTTTTGAGTTTTACTATTTCTTTGTCTTGTGAGAGTGTAAGCATCGCCACAACATAGTAAGAAGAATCTATCGGAAAATAATCTAGTCCTTCAAATGTTTTTCTATCGTCATACGGAATAGGAGAGCCATTTCCCTTAAAGTCTTTGTTTTTTTTATCCCTCTCTGTCTGAACTTCTACTTCGTACTTTGGAGCGCAAGCAGAAATGCTGAAGATAAAGAACAAGATAAAGAGGTGTCTTAGTGTAAATTTCATTATTAAATTTATTTTTGATTTAATCAACTTTTCCTTCACCATACCAATTCGTAATATCTACTAAACAAATAAAAGGTTCTTGGTAACGACAAAGATAATTCTGACCTAAAATATATTTCTTTTCGTGAGTTTTTTCATAAATATCATAAGCAAAATAGTCGGCAGGAGTTCGTCCAGCATAAGCCAAAGAAACCATCTCTCCTCGCCTCCAAAACGTATGACAATTCACTTCTTCCACTTTCTCTTTGAAGTGAACAAACTTTTTAAAATCTATTTTTTGATGATTGAGAATTTCTTTAAAAAGCGAATTGTTCAAATTCCCCTTATAGCTCAGATTCCAATTGATAAACTCTAACTTTTTTATCTCATTGGTTCTATATGTCAAAATAAGAATTGAGTCTCCAACAAACTTGATTTCTTCTATAAAAACTTCTCCTCCATACATATCTATATCATAAAAAACAGAATCATTTCTTTCAATAAGCCATATATATTCTGTTCTAACAACATTTTTGGAGTTGTGTTCAATATCTAAAGCAACTATATCATTTTCATATAATTCAAAGTTTTTTAAATTTTTAAGGTCTTTACTTATTCCAACTAATTCTTCAAAGTCAGTTTCGTGGTTTTTAAAATTTTGCTTCATTCTCTTTACTACTTGACTTTTAAAATATTCTTGGAGAGGATATTTGAAGTAAAATTCGTAAGAAAAATAACCTACTATTGTCAAAAATAGACACAATAGAGAACGCAAAATAATTTTTCTAACTGTTTTTTTCATAATTCCCCTTTTTTAAAAAGCTCCTTGAATTTCTTGATAAGAAATAAGTAAGATAGCAAAAATAGCTACTGCCAAACCAATTTTATTGATGAGTGATAATTTTTCTTTGAATAAAAAATAAGAAGCTACGGCAGCAATCAGAATCACAGAAATATTAAATACTGGAAAAACGAGCGCACCATCTCCTTTAAATCCACTCAATACTTTTAGAAGTAAAAAGATAGAGAAAAAGTTAGGAATACCAAGAGAGATTCCTCCAATGACGCTGCGTTTTGTCATCGTTACTTTTTTTCTTAAAAAAAGTGTTGTAAAAACAATTATTCCAGTTATTCCAGCAATTCCAAATAATAAGATACTGAAAATACCTTGCTGATTTGGCAAAACTATCTGTACGTCTTCTCTAACTGTATAATTGAAGGTGGTATCTATTGTTCCACTTACCAAAAACACTACAATAGGCAGAATAATAGCCAAATACTTTTTCTTATCATCTTTATATTCTGTTGCATCCACCATTTTTGAAGGCTTGTAAGAGACCAATCCCACAGCCGTAATGGCTAAAAATAGTCCTAAATAATTGAGAAAATCGTAGTCTTTTCCTGCACTTTTCCAAATCCAAAGATTGATTAGAACTGGAATTACAAACGAAATACGAGCTGAAAGCGTAGCCACAGCAACTCCAGAAAGTTGGGTAGTGAGTCCCATCAGATAAAAAGAAGCAATAAAAAATGCCCCCATTCCCATTGCGATATATAATGCAGTCGAAAACTGTTCGCTTTGCAGTGTTTGAAAAACAGGAGGGCTATCTATCCAACCCATTGCAATAAAAAGACTTCCTGTCAAGACACAAACGATATAATTGATAACAATCGCTGGAAAAGTAGGCACTCCAAACTGAGCAAAACCACGAAAATTAATAAAAATAGCGACATTGGCAAGAATCCAAAGAATAAATAAAATAACCATTTTCAGTTAGCAGTAATTGATGTAAAGCTAAAACCCTAAGAATTTGCGAAAATCCTTAGGGTTTAAAATGCAAAGGTAAGAAAATGTTATTTAGGTTTTTGAATTTTATACCCAAACTGTCAAGGCTTTTGAAATAGATTTGTATTCTATACTTGTTCCCAAACCTTTAGGTTCTCCATCTATGTGTACAGGAATGGAATTGCCAAAACTAATTTTTATACTATCAGCTTTATGAGTTTCCATATATGGATTTTGTAGAATTGTTCGATTCAGCACTTGCCACATTATTTTTGGTGCTTGTATTTTTGAAAAAGGCTTCAAAATACAAATATCTAATTTACCATCTTGAATATCTGCCTGTGGAGCTATATACACATTATTTCCATATTGTGTAGCATTGGCAAAAGCTATCAAAAATGCTTCTTTTTCTATGGTTTTTCCATCAAATTCTAAAGTATAAGTCATAGGCTTGTAGGAAAACAACTCCTTCATTGTGAAATAGGCATAACCCGCCAAACCACGAAACGCACGAGAAGCAAAAGAAGCACTCACATGAGCATCAAAACCTATACCTGAGGTGCAAAAGAAAAAATTTCCATTAGCAGTAGCAGCATCAATCAATATTTTTTGGGGTTCTAAAAGTCTTCTTATAGCTTGTTCAGTATGCAGTGGAATCCCCAAATGACGAGCCAATCCGTTTCCTGAGCCTTGGGGAATAATAGCTAAAGCTGTTTTAGTTTTAATAAGTGCTTGGGCTATTTCATTGATTGTACCATCTCCCCCTACTGCCACTACAACATCGTATTTTTGCTGAGTAGCCTGCTGAGCTAATTCTGTAGCATGTCCTGCATAATGAGTATAAACAATATCATAATCAATATCAGAAGGTTGTAAAGTGGTATGAATGAGCGTAACAATATGTTCTTTTCGCTCTGTTCCAGAGACAGGATTTATTATAAAGACAATTCTGACTTTTTCATCTTCTATTACTTTAAATGTATTCTCTATATTCTGTACTTTTGTTGATGCCATTGTTTTACTTCAATTCATCACACTCTAAAGAATGTGCTACGCTTATAGTTTTTCTAAATAAATAATAACTGCTTTTCTAATATCTGACTGTGGGCTATTTGATTCATCAGAAGAGATTACATTTTTGATTTCTTTATTGGTGTCTTTGTTCATAAAATCCATATTGTTTTCCCTACCAGAAAGGTTATAGTCATTTGTTACAACTTTATACATTTTTTCTTTTTCTATCGGCTTGTTATTCAAAAACCATCCTTTTTCATCACGATAAGAGAGTTTTTCTTGATATTGTAAATATCCTCCTGTGCCTTTGTTTAATAAGCCAGCATCTAAAAAATGAATAAGAAGATCTCCCGAAGCCTCAAATTGATAGATTTTCCCTCCAAAAGGCAACATTCTCAACACATCGTATTCTGTCATTTCTCCTACGAGTACATCATCCAAGCGCACCGAACCACTCCCCAAAACAGCAATATCTGCCTCTGGGAAAGCATTTGCCATAGCATTGGTAATCAATATGCCTGCATTGCTAGGAGAGCTTCTTATCGTTGCTTCGGTAGCATCTAAAGGCTCTGTAATGGTGTATATTTTTCTATCTGGGTCAAAGCCTTGTGCTGTAAATACTGAATCAGCAATATCATCCCATTTTTTTATAGCAGCCTTTGTAGTGGCTTCGTATTTTATGGATTTATCTATGGTTTTGAGTTCAGAATCTATGTTAAGCTCTTTTGTTTTTTTGTTGTAGGTCAGCCTATGAATGTAAGCTGTTCTTGCATTAGCATCTGCCTTTGCCATAATTGTTTTTCCATAGGTGTGTTTCATATTTACATGGTCGTGTCCTCCCATCAAAAGTTTCAACTCTGGAACAAACTCTGCTAATTTTTTATCCTCTGCTTCTAAAAGATGTGTAAGAGCAATTGTAAAGTCTGTTTCGCTATCTATTTCTTGATATAATTTTTTTGTTGTTTCGTATTCGTCTGTATAACGAACAAAATCTGTTTTGTTATAATTTGTCGTAATTCCCAAAATACCAACCTTTATTGTTTCTTCTTTTTTATTTTTTGGCTCAAGAATAATATAAGTAGGAAGCTCATTTCCTTTTCTAGTAAAAGGTTGTTGTTTTCCGTCTTTAAAATAAAATGTATTGGAAGAAATCCATTCGAATTCAGATTCATTGATGCGTTCTAAAACATCACTTTCGTTCAAATCAAATTCGTGATTTCCAAAAGTTACAAAATCTACTTTGGCAGCATTCATCACATCTACCATTTGTGCTCCTGCAATGCGTTTGCCGTTTAGTTTTAATGTTCCTAACACAGAAGGATTTAAAAAATCGCCAGACAAGACCAAATATGTATTCGGATTTTCCTTGATTAAATCTTGCTTGAGCTGTGCTACTCGTGCCAAATTTCCGTATTTTCCACCACTCACACCACCTATTTCATAGACATCGTTGATATGAAGAAAGGTAAGTTTGACAATATCTTCTGCATCAGAACTGGCTGGTTTTGAAGAATTACAAGCTGTAAAAAATACTAAAAAAATGAAAGCCAAAAATATGGGCTTAGAAAAAATAGAAGTATAAAAATTTCGCATAATAACTTATCACTTGTGTATTAAATACAGAAAGCGAACAAAAACTTGCTCGCTTCCTGTTTCTGTATTTATTGCCTTAAAATTATAAAAAAAATATTTAGAATAGTTGTTTGTAGAAGAATTTAACCTACCTTAAAACCTATTACAAGCACATCATCAACCTGTTGATACTTACCACTTAACCAAGCATCAAATTCTAGTTTCAAAATACGTTCTTGCTCTTCAAAAGGTTGATTATGAATTTCTACTAGAAACTCTCTAAAGCGTTTTTTCATATATTTTCTTCCTTTGTCTCCACCAAATTGGTCTTGAAACCCATCTGAAAACATATAAAAAATAGTTGGAGAAGAAATATCTACGGTTTCTTTATGAAAAAATCGTTCTACATCAAGACGTTCGCCACCAATAGGCATTTTGTCTCCCTTCAATCTTCCCACTTCCCCATTTTGAATATAGACTACTTCATTTTTTGCACCTGCAAAATGTACTTGTTTGTTTTCTTTATCTACCACACAAAGTGTCATGTCCATTCCATCACGGTTATCGGTAGCTCTTTGGTTTAAGGCATTGACAACTCCAGAATGTAGGTCGTGAAGAATTTTATCTGCCTCATGTACATTTCTAGCATTTACTGTTTCGTTCAAAACATCATTTCCAATCAATGACATAAAAGCTCCTGGAACTCCGTGTCCTGTACAGTCGCAGGCAGCAATAACGCATTTTTTATCTGATACTTGGCTAAACCAATAAAAGTCTCCACTCACAATATCACGAGGTTGGAAGAAAACAAATGACTGGGGCAGAGCTTCTTTTATTTTGTCTAAGTCAGGCAACATCGCCACTTGAATCCTTTTAGCATAGTTGATACTAGAAGTAATGTCGTGATTTTTCTTCTCAATAATTTCTTTCTGGTTTTCTAGTTCTACTAAAGATGCCCCTAAAGCAAGGTTTTTCTCTTCAATACTCATCTTGACAAGTGTAAGTTGCTCATTAGTAGTTTGAAGTTCTTCCGAATTTTGCCTCAACTCTTCTTCTGATGCTTGTAGTTCTTCGTGTTTTTGTATAATTTCCTTTTTTTGATTTTCTAAAAGAGCATTTTGGGCTTCAATTTTTTTGTTTTTCTTTTTGTTTTGTAAAAAAGCAAATAAAGCAAAGGCAAACAGTACGATAGCAGCAATGGCAATTAAGTAAGCAATGTATTTTGAAGATTGCTGCTTTTCTTTTTCTATACGTTCTTTTTCTGTCTCTAACTCTTGTAATTTGTTCTTTTGCTCTAAGAGTTCTTTCTCTTTCTTTTGCTGCTCGGCTTGCAAGGTTTGTTCTCTTAGTTCGGCTGCACTTTTTTGTCTTTCATTTTCCAATCTTTGGATTTCTTCTTGTCTTTGAGCAGCATCTAGTTTATTTTTGGCAAGCAAAAGAGCTTGTTGTGTTTGTTCTTGTTGAAGTCTAGCATTTTTTATTTCACTTTGTCTCAACTCATTTTCACTCTTCAAAAGCTCATTTTCTTTGGCTTGTTTTTCTGCTTCACTCTGTACTTTTTCTAACCTCAAGCGTTCTTGTTCTCTTTCATTTTCATATTGCACAAGCTGTGTTTCCTGTCTTTCAGCCTCTACACGTTGTTTTTGTAGTTCTTCTTTTCTCTTGTTAGCTTCTTTTTCTAATTCTGTTTTTATGCTAGTATATTTTTTAAAGGCTTCTTGCGATTGACGGAAATCTCCCTCATACTCCCATATTTTAGAAAGTAAAAGGTAGGACTCTGCCAAAGATTGTTTGTCATTATTTTTTTGAGCAATAGTTATGGCTTTCCCTACTTGCACTCTAGCTTCCTGTGCGTGTGCAGCCAAATATTCGTTTGCTCCCAAATAGTTATAAGATTCTGCAATAGCAGAACTATTATTTTTATCTAGGTTTATGTCTAATGCTTTTTCATATTGTTCTTTTGCAGCAGAGAATCTTTTAAGAGAAGTATAAGTTACTCCTAAGTTGTTCAAAACTATTTCATCTTTTTTGTCTATTTTTTGCAATGCCTCAAGAGCTTTTTCAAAATATTCTACAGCTTCTTTTTCTTTTTCTAGCTGTCTGTATAAATACCCAATACTATTTGCAGCAAAAGCAATCTGCTCAGGATTATTCCCTTTTTCTACTTCTAAGTTATACTTTTCGATAGAATATTTGAGTGCATTTTCTAAACTATGATTTCTACTCACAATCGCTAACTTGCCTAGAGAAAACGAAATAAGACCTTTATCTCCTGTTTTTTTATCTTCTTCTAATAATGCTAAGTAATTTTTTTCAGCTTTTTCATATTCTCCATTCAAAAACTGATTATGAGCAATTTTTCTATTTAGCTCTGTTATTTCTTTCTCTTTTTGGTTAGCCTTGTAGAGTTGTTTTGCTTTATCAAAATTTTCTATTGCTTTGTCGTAAGTAAGCCAATTCTGATAAAGTAATCCTATTTCTGTAAACACTTCTGCCTTGCCCAGTTCTGATTTTTTTTCATCTTTTTCTGCCATTCTATCAAACTGTGTGTTTGCTTGTACAGCATAAACAAGTGCTTTTGAATAATCGCCTTGATAACGATAAGCACGAGCCATAACTGTCAGTAACTGTCCTTTTTGGAAAGCATCTTTTGTGTTCTCTAGCGCAGTTGTAGCATTGGAAATTGCTTGTTGATAATTTCCTTTTTCCAAATGATAGAAAGGAGAATCTTTATCTACTTGTGCAACAACAGACAGAGAAAAAAAGCAGTAAATAAAAAGACAGACAAGAGCAGAACACAAAAAATTACTGATAGGGGAATGAGTAATGTTAGTATTCTTAATTCTTGTAAAAAGAAGTGCTATTCTCATCGAATGGTAATAAACAAAGTATAATTATTAGAAGAGCTTCACATACAATATTCTTTAATGAATTAGATTTAATGAAGATTCCTTTTAAAGGGAAAATAAATCAGCTATCAATTTGATGATTTTTTCCTTAAAATACAAGAATTTTAAAGGTTTCTTTTTTAAAAATGTTGGTTAGTTTTGATTCAGTTTTTCTAACCTAAGCTCTCTAAAGTATAAAAACATAGGAAATCCAAACACAATTGCTACTAAAAACATAAGTGGAATAAACATCCACCAATATTTCATTTTTAGTTTTTTGCTTCTAAGGATATACCACGCAAAAAAAGCAATCACAATTACCACCAAATCTACACTGCATGAACAAGCAGGAAATATTGCTTTTTTTGAGCAATATAATTTAAAACAGATGTGTCTGCTGTTATCAGATAAAACTGAATATTAAAATACCAAGTCAAACAAATCGCCAAAATGGAAAAAAATATATAAATCAGAGTACCGAACATCAATAGACATTTGTTGTTTTGTGATTCAGAGAACATGGAAAAGTACCGTTCTTTGGTCTTTTAGTGTAGCGACACCAATATTTTTTCCTCTCATGTCCAAGTATTCTAAAGATAAATATATTTGAGTTTTAGGGGTTTGAGCAGATTTTCTAAATATAGAACATTTTTGTTTAAATTTGCTTAGATTGTTATATCATTTTTTGAACTATTAAAGATAAGATACCACATGAACAGAGTAAAAGTAGATTTACCAGACCAATTTTTATTTAGAACTGAAATTCCTGTCCGAATTACTGACCTTAATTATGGAGGACATGTTGGAAATGATGCTATGCTTAGCCTTGTTCACGAAGCTAGAGTCCAGTTTTTTATGAGTGAAGGCTTTAAAAGCGAACTTGATATTATGGGATTGGGCGTAATTATGGCAGATGTGGCGATGCAGTTTAAAGGAGAGGGCTTTTATGGAAATGTATTTGAGGTATATGTAACTGTCGGAACACTTTCTTCTTCTGGATTTGATTTGTATTACAAATTTATTGATGCAGATAGCCGAAGAGAAATCTTGAGAGTAAAGACAGGAATGGTTCTTTTTGATTATAAAAGTAGAAAGATTGCCTCTCTGCCACAAGAACTCAAAGAACGCTGGCAACTTCCACATCCAGAAAGTCGTTTGATAAGCAATGAATAAAAAAATGTATAAAATTTGTTTAACATCTAAAAGTCGGCGAAGTCAATGGAAAAATAACCGTCGTTGAGTTTCAAAATGCAGTCATCAACGAGGATAAAATTTCCTAAACGAGAGTTCAAAACCTCGTTTACAGTTGATAAAATACATTTTACGATATTCACTATCTCAACAAAACTCATTATTTGATATGAAAATGTATTCCTTTTTTAGTTTTTTTTTCTCATTCGGAATAATGAGTTTACTTTTTTTTGCTTGCACTTCTGAAACCAGTGAAACACAAAACTCTACCGACTTTTCTCCAGCCTTACATTTCGAAACATTAGAAAAACAAAATAGAGAAGCAGCAGACAGTTTAGAAGCACTTTATGATATTCATTATAGAGCTTTAGAAGATGACAGCGTTATGCGTAGGAAGGGAAACTTGTTGCGCCAACGCACAGAAGTTGTTCTACAATACATAGATGATACATATTATGACCTTACAAACCTTTTAGATAATGTGCCAGCAGACAAAAGCTACAAAGAAGCTACTGCTTTGTTTTTTGTTGGAAAAAATAAAAAAGGCAGAGGCTACAAACTAGAAAAGAAGCTAAATGAACTGGTGATAAAGATGAAAGAAATTGATAGTCAATGGGATTTTACCTCACCTTTTTTGTCCCAAAATGATATAGAACTTCTACACGACAAAGATACAGATTTGGTAGAGGCTCATTTTCAAAAAACCTTTCCAGAAGCTGCTTTTGCTTTTCTTAGTGCATTAAAGAAAGAAGTAATTCTGATGGAACTACAAGCAATAGACGAACTTGCAAAACGCAAAAAGTAATTTTTTATAGTTATGCTTTTTCATCTGTCAAAACCTTCTCACACTCCGTCTCTTGTTGTAAGTTTCCTTTTACAAAACATTTTCTACAACGAGCTTCATACTCTGTTTTTTCTCCCAAAAGAATCTTTTTCTTCGAAGGCGTTAGGCGAAACGAATAAGCAGCTACTTTACCACAACACATACAAATAGCATGAACTTTGGTTATGTATTCTGCTCTAGCCAGCAAGTTGGGCATTATTCCGAAAGGTTTGCCCTCAAAATCCATATCTAAACCAGCCACCACAATGCGTTTGCCTTGGTTGGCAAGTGTCTGACAAACGTTTATGAGTTCCTTATCAAAAAACTGTGCTTCATCAATTCCAATCACTTGACAGTTTTTTTCTTTTAAAATTTCTAAAATATCAGTGGCTTTTCTCACAGCAATCGAATCTATTTCATTTTGATTGTGAGAAACAACTTTTTGGTCGTCGTAACGAGTGTCAATAGCTGGCTTAAAAATCTGTACCGATTGGCGTGCAATCTTGGCACGAGTAAGACGACGAATAAGTTCTTCCGTTTTTCCAGAAAACATAGAGCCACAAACGACTTCTATCCAACCTCCCTCAACGGGGTGGTCTAAATGATGTATGGTGGGTTCAAGATGCATAATCAGTAATCAGTAATCAGTAATCAGTAATCAGTAATCAGTAATCAGTAATCA
>NZ_JAHDIG010000076.1 GCF_020630935.1 Bernardetia sp. | reverse complement strand
TAAAATTGCACTAGCTTTTGAAAATAACAAAATTATACCAGCTAACTACTTAATAAAATAATTTATCAAAAAAACATATACTTATAAGTAAAAGATGTCTTGGAGAGTAACGTTTGAAATATATGGAGAAGACTTCAAACCTAATGAAGTAGATTTTAACTTTAGCGAAAAAAATGAGCCTAATGACATTTGTAGAGTAGGAAGACTTAAAGGAGAACCCTATAAGTATGGTAGTGCATCTTATCAAGTTCCTAAATATATAGATAGAGATTTATTATTTAAACACTTGGCTGATACATTTGAACCAATGCTAGATGAACTAAAATGTGCTGGTGCTGAAAGTTGGCACATTGAGATTGATAGACTTTATTATGCACAATGTAATGAGGAGTTAAGCCCAGATGAGATAACTCAAATAGCTAGGCTAAAATGTTCTGTTTCATATTCTGCTTATGCTGTATCTGAAGAAGAAGAAATAAAAGGTTTTAAATAATAATCATAATCCCCTGTTTTGTAGTACACAGAGCAGGGGACAGATGTTATATTTCAGCTGTGCTGTTGCTTAAATACCATAATAATCTTTAATGTATTGTTTCTTATTAAAGTCTGTTTTGGCAACTTCTAATAAGTAACTAGCATTAGGATCTTGTGTTTCTTCTACTATGCTTATGAGTTCGTTCAGACCTGTATTTTTTTCCTCTGTAAACATCATTGTAAATGCTCTCTCAGTATAAGTTCTTATTACTTTTGGGTCAGACCTATCATTGCCTAACTCATTAGTAGAAAGATGATAGGCTTGAAGAGCAGACAAATAATGGTCTTGGGCTTTTCCATCTTCTCCCATGTGGTCATAAACAAATCCAATTTGTCTTTGAGCATCTCCAACTTGAAAATCCTTTACATTTTTTATTCCATTTTGAAGTGTAGTAATGGCTTCTTCGTATTTTCCTAAGCGAACAAGAGCATAATGTTTGCTAAAGTAAGCTTTACCATTCTGAGGGTCTAGGGTTAGTGCTTCATCTAATAATTTGATAGCTTCTTGGTGAGATGCTTCGTCAATAGAGTTTAAGTTTTCAAGAATTAATTTAGTAGCTTTTTCATTGAGTTCATTTACTTTTTCAGTATTTTGCGAACACGAAAACAATAAAGCAATGACAAAATATAGAACAAAAGAATACGATTTCATAGAAGTAATTAAGTTAATAAATAATAGGTTTTTGAATGATTTATTACAATATAATGATTTTTGAATAATTTTTACAAAATGCTGATTCAGATTCTTCTTCTAGTTCTATGTGCCATAAAAAATGATATTAGTTAATATTTTTGTACTTCTTTAATAAAAAACTCCACATTAGACAAACTCCATTTTGTATGTGCGACGATGTATTGAGTAGTTTGTTCCAAATTATTTGTAGTATTTGTAATCTTGTATTTCAAAAATAAAGGTATATTTTCTACTATTTCAGAGATTTGATTAGTAAATTCTTCATCTGATAAATGATGATATTTTTTTCCAAAAGTAGAAAGTTGATGTTCTTCTTTTTTTTCTTGTAGATAAAATAATAATCCTCCCACATCACCAAAAAAAGTTAGTCCAGTAGCCATTAAAAGAAATATAATTCCTACGACCAATCCCAAAAGAGAGATAAGTGAGAACTCTTGCAAAGACTGAAAAAAACGATACAGCAGAAAAAGACCACCTGCATAAAGCAATAATCCACCTTGCAGAAAATTAGACCATTTAAAATTTACTTTTGTATTCATATTGGTTCAAATCTAAATGGTTGTGGCATTTACTTACTTGCTCTCCAAAACTCATTGAGTTTTTTAAAAAAACTATCCCATTTTTTGCCTGTTTCTTCTATAAAAAAAGTATGAACGGCATTACTCTTCATATAAATTTCTAACTGATACCTTCCTTTTATTCCATAATAAAAAAGTAGCAACCCAACTGCACCCAGTCCCATTCCAATCCAAAGATTTAATGCTCCTTTTAGGCTTGCTACAATAGAAAAAGCTCCACCAATTCCACCCAAAAGAAGAGGAAACATAAGACGTTTGTAGCGAAGTTCTAATTTTGAAATTTGAGAGAGAATGAAGCGTTTTTGTTTTCCTTCTCGTTTATAAATGAGTGTTTTGTCAGTAAGAGTCCAACGAGAAATGAGGTCAGTTTGTACACTATCTTGCTCTTGTTCTGGAAAAGCTATCCAAAAGGGAGAAAAACTGGCTTGCTGCTCAAACGCTGGGATAGAAACTGTTTTTTGTTTTTCTGAATCTGAATGATAAGTAGGAAGAGAAACAGAATAATTTGGCGTTGAGAAATAACTGTTTTTTTTATCATTTCGAAGCAAAAAATCCTTTGAATTTGATTCTTCTAAAGGATTTTTATTTTTCTTCGATATAAAAGGCAACGGAATGATAAATGGTTAATAATTAGTGATAAATGATTAATTAAATGCAAAATATAATTTTCAATTGTTTATTGTCCATTCTCCATTTATTCAAATCTCATGTGTTTCATCGATTCGCCCGACTTTGCAATACGTTGTAGCGTTTCTATTCCAACTTGTAAATGACGCTCTGCAAACTGTGCTGTTACTGTTGAGTCGCTTTTTGAAGTTTTTACTCCTTCTGGAATCATAGGATTGTCTGAAACCATAAGTAGCGCACCACGAGGAATTTCATTGACAAAACCGACTGTAAAAATAGTAGCTGTTTCCATATCAATTGCCATCACACGCATATCTTCCAAATATTTTTTAAAGCTAGTATCGTGTTCCCAAACTCTGCGATTTGTAGTATAGACTGTTCCTGTGTAGTAATCTAATTGATGATTACGAATAACAATAGAAGCCGATTTATGAATACGAAAAGAAGGTAAAGCAGGAACTTCACTTGGTAAATAATCATTACTTGTTCCTTCGCCACGAATGCCAGCAATAGGCAATACAAAACTTCCTAACTCGTTTTTTTTCTTTAAGCCTCCACATTTTCCTAAAAATAGCAATGCTTTTATTTCAATGGCAGAGAGCAAATCCATTACTGTGGCAGCCATTGCGCTTCCCATTCCAAAATTAATGATGGTAATATTATCGGCTGTGGCTGTTTGCATAGGCTTATTTCTTCCTTCTACTTCCACTCCAAAACGCTCTGCAAATTTTTCTACATAACCAATAAAGTTAGTTAGTAAAATAAATTCGCCAAAATCTTCTAAATTGCGTCCTGTATAGCGTGGCAACCAATCTTTGACAATATTTTCTTTTTTAGACATATCATGAAGAGAATGGCTCTCCTCAAACGAAGTATTATAATTTTTACTCATGTATCGTGTGTTTAGAGTTGAATATTGTTGTTGGTATCTCCACCAACAACGGCAAAAAAATTATTTCAAATTACATATTATATAAATGCTTTTCAAGAAAAATCAAAGATTAAGATAAGACAACGTATTTCTACAAAGAATAATTTGTATTTTCATTTATCATTAGCTTCGCTGAATAAATATTTCATCACTAACCATTCATCATTCAAAAAAATTGTTTCCCAAACTCAACATTCCTTCTTTTGAAGCTAAAATTAGGCAAGTAGCGTCTAAGTCTGACAAAGTTGCAGGAAATTCAAAAAATAAAAGTAAATATCAGATATTCGACATTATTCGTAAAAAATGGATTATCCTTACACCAGAAGAATGGGTAAGACAACATGTTGTGCATTTTCTCCTTGCCAATAATTATTCTAAAAACCTAATGCAAGTAGAAAGTGAACACCTCTACCAAGAACGAAAAAAACGTACTGACATTTTAGTTTTTGATAGAGATGGCACTCCGTTTTTAGTTGTAGAATGTAAGGCTGCTCATATTCGCCTTTCTTCTGATGTGTTTTCGCAAGTAGCTGTCTATAATTATTGTATAGATGCTCCTTTTGTGATGATAACCAATGGAATGGAAAGAGCTATTTTTATGAAGACGACAGATGACACTAAAAATGTATCTTATAAAATGATACAGAAATTACCTGTTTTCTAAAGATGAGATTTACTTATGTCTTTTTTCCAAGACTTCCATAACTTCATCTATTTTTACATCCTGCGAACGCATCAAAACAAGCAAGTGATAGAGTAAGTCGCCACATTCTTCTTTGAAGCGTTCTTTGTCTGCTCTCATGGCATCAATAACAACTTCTACTGCTTCCTCCCCTACTTTTTGAGCCACTTTATGAACGCCTTTATTCAATAGTTTTCTAGTATAAGAATTTTCATTTTCTGGAATATCTTCGCTTCTCTTCTCAATCGTATTTTCTAAATGCTGTAAAAAATGAATATTGGCAGTATTTTTCTCCTTTCCAAAACAAGTATCTTCTCCTTTATGACATACTTCGCCTTCTGGTCTTACAAAAATAAGAAGTGTGTCATTATCACAGTCTAAGTGCATTTTTTCTACGTACAGGAAATTTTCAGAAGTTTCTCCCTTTGTCCAAAGACGATTTTTTGTTCGACTAAAAAAAGTAACTTTTCCTTCTTGTTGTGTTTTTTCAAAGGCTTCTTGATTCATAAAACCAAGCATCAAGACACGCATGGTTTTACTATCTTGAATAATGGCTGGAATAAGTCCATTTTGTTTTTCAAAATCTATCTGACTGCTCTGTAATACGTTGTTCGTATCCATTTTTAATAATTCTATTGTTGTTTATTTAATTCAAATTCCTTCCAAAACTGATGGGCATACATTCCAAAATCAGATTTTAATTTCTCATTTATGAAAGGAAAAGATGCAAAGTTAAGGTCTTTTTTTTCAAAAACTCTATCTGCATAAAGTTGTAAGAAGATTTTATCATTGAAAAGTAATTCTAAATCAGAATGTGAGACTAAAGTTTTGACATCTTCTTTTTCATGAAAACGAAATCCATAACCGATAGCAGAATAATGAAAATCTATTAAGTGTTTTTCTACTAGGGCAATCAGTTCGTCTTCTGGGTCAATGGTTTGAGCTTGTATCAAAATTGCTGGCAAAAAGCGCAAGCACAAATCTGCCGAAAGCATTTGAGAAGCCGTAATTTTATTTTCATCTTCAAAAGATGGAAAAAGTGAAGGCAAATCTTTTACATCTGTTTCTCTATACAAAATAAGTTGAGCAGCTATATAAACCGTTTGAGCAGCCCACAAAGCAGCTTTTGCATCAAAAACAGGAGAAGGTTGTGGATGCTCTACACTTTCAATTTTGTATTCTATACTGAGCAAGTCAATGACACTTTCTTTCTCCTTTTCAGAAATGGATAAAAGATTTCCAAACAGAAAAACCTCCTCATAATGGCGTAAGTGTTCTATGGTTTTACTAAAATAGCTCATTCTTGATTGAAAATACTTTTTATCAAATTTTGTCAAAGGCGAGCCTTTACCCTACTTTTTTATTTTCCTCTTTTCTGTGGCTCACAGAAAAGATAAATCTATCTCTTTTTTGGCATCCAACTTTCAGGCTTATCTCTCCATTTTGTCAAGATTTCGTGGTCTTCTTCTTCCAAATAGTTTTGAGTAATGGCTTGCTCAATGAGTGTAGGATAATCACAAAGCGTTTTTAGGTTAATGGCTGCCTGTGAGAAATTACGACTTGCTCTGTCAAAACTATATGTAAAAATAGCAGCCATTCCAATTACTTTAGCTTGTGTGGCTTGCAAAACGTGAGCTGCTGAAAGAGAGCTTTGTCCAGTAGAAATCAAATCCTCTATCAAAACTACCTTGTCATCTGGATTTAACTTACCTTCAATCTGACTTTGTGTTCCGTGTTCTTTGGGTTTGGAACGAATATAGAGCATAGGCAAGTCAAGTTCGTGTGCTACAAGAGCTGCTTGTGGAATCCCTGCCGTTGCGACACCAGCAATAGCCGTAACATCTGGAAATTCTTCTCTTATCATATTAGCTAGAGCTTTTGTAATAAAAGTCCTTACTTTTGGATAAGAAAGTGTCAGACGATTGTCGCAATAAATAGGGGAGTTCCAGCCCGAAGCCCACTGAAAAGGCTCATGAGGGCGTAGCTTAACAGCTTCAATTTCCAAAAGCATCGAAGCAATTTGATGAGCAACAGAAGAAAATTCTGTTTCTACATGTGATTCTGATAGTGGAGTAGTTTCTTTCATAGTGCAAAGATACTGGATTGAATGATAAATGATAAATTATTAATGATAAATTATATAAACTTCATCTATCTTAGCTCAATAGTTTGTTTAAAGACTGCGTTTTTTCAGAATTACCCAAATTACGACAGGTGCACCTACAAGAGAAGTTACTGCATTGATAGGCAATACTTTTGAAGACATAGGAAGTTGGGAAATGCTATCACAAGCCAAAAGTAAAATTGCTCCACCCAATGCCACAGCAGGAATCAGAATTTGATGACGAGCCGTTTTTATTAAAATTTTGATTAAATGAGGAACTGCCAAGCCAATAAAACCAATCGGACCACAAAAAGCTGTAATACTTCCAGCCAAAAGACTTGTAGTAAAAATAATTCCTAAACGAGTTTTTTGAAGACTAAGCCCCATACTTTCAGCATAACGCTCTCCCAAAAGCAGTGCATCTAGTGGTTTGTGCATTGCCCAAGTAGCAAAAATCCCTGATATATTTAATGCTATCAAAAAAGGTAATTTATCCCAAGTTACTTGAGAAAGGCTACCAAATGTCCAAAGTAAATACGATTTTATCGCTTCTGCCTCACTAAAATATTGTAAAATACTTACGATTGCACCTGTTGCGCTACCAAACATCAATCCTACAATCAAGAGAGCCATATTATTTGAAATTCTGATAGAAGCCACAATAACCAAACTCAATACTAAAGCTGCTCCAAGTGTAGAGGCAATGCTAGTTTGCCAAAGAGAACCTTGAGACAAAAAAGCACTCAAAAAATGATTGGCTGAAAGACTAGACACAAAAAGCATCAAAATTGCAACTCCCAAACTTGCCCCAGAACTAATCCCAAGCACAAAAGGTCCTGCTAAGGGATTTCGAAACAAAGTCTGCATCTGTAAACCACTTACAGAAAGAGCCATTCCAACAATTATAGCAGTTAAGGCTTTGGGTAATCTAAATTCCCAAACAATCGTAATCCAAGAATTTTTGGAAGCTGTTTTTTGAAAAATAATTGTCCAAATTTCAGAAAAGGGAATAGACACCGAACCCAACGACATATTTAGTCCAAACAAAAAAATCAGAACTATAAAAAGCGTTATGAAAATAAGTGGATAATTCTGTCGATTCAAAAGTTATAATATAGTTAGTGTTTTCATTAATCATTTATCACTAATAATCCACAACTCAATATTATTTAAAATCTTGGTTGATAACATCTGCATTTTTTGGAGTAGTGATTTTGATAAATTGATGATTGCTGGCAACATGGCAATTATTACACGAACGCAAAAGTAATTGATACCCTTCTACAAAAGAAGCCTTATCTTCTGATTTTATTGTTTTTTCTAATTTTTCTATATTCGGAAACGCCATCGTTTTGACTAAACTACTAATATTTTTTCCATCATCCATCACTTTATGGTCTATGATGTCTTCCATTGTTTCTTCTAATTCGTGGGTATAAAACTGTGCTAATTTCCAGTTTTGGTGCTCTCCTGCAAAGTGAAGTTTTTGCATATAGCCTTGCATTCTTGCCATTGCAATCGCAAGTTCATAGTGTTCTTTATCTTCTTCTGAAGTAGTATTTATTTTGCTATCAAGATTTTGTTGTTCTTGTGAAATTTCTACTTTTTTTACCAAACGCTCCATTTTTTTACCCAAAGAATGGATTTTATATTGTTGAATACAAAAGGCAAAAAAGAACAGTGTAGCTAATATTCCAAAAGCTTTTTTCATAACTTAAAATATCTATTAATGAATCTGTAAAAAAGATGTGAGCAACAAAAGTAATCATTTAGAATGATTCTTAATAAAATACTTTCAAATAAATAAATCTTTGTTTCATTTTGCATAAATCCCTTTAAATTTCTTAATTTACAACTGTTATTTTATCGAAATATGTCCTCATCGATTAGAACTCTTGATAAAGTTCAATGATTTTTATTCTAATAAAAGTAAAGCTATTCATTCCCTGTCTTATCCTTTTCAAATGAAAAAAAAATACACTCTATTATTTATTGTATTTCTATTTATTTATTTCCTATCATTTTTTAATGCATCTGCACAAACAGACTCCCTTTCTGGTACGTATGTAGATGAAAACGGAAAATATTACCAACAAGCTGATTTACCTGTATATCTTCATATTTCTACAAGTCCTAATGGGGAAAAAATTCCTCTATCTGGTAAAAAGGTAGGAGAAAAGGAAATTTCTGTTCAGCCTATTATTTTAGATGGACATGGCGTTCATATACTAAAACACAGTGATGGAAAAAACCCTAGAAACAGTTATGAATATGTAATTTATGCTGATGGACTTCCACCAAATTCTACTTCAAAATTTACTACACCTTATGTGTATCGCAGAAGTGGAACAACTTTTTATGGGAGAGATTTAAAAATTGACCTTAGCGTAAAAGACCAGATGTCTGGAGTAGAGGGGCTTTACTTCAATCTTGACGGACTTGGAAATCAGCCCTATACAAATACAATTTCAATAGATTCGGAAGGCGACCACTTGCTAAGATATTTTTCATTAGATAAGGTGGGTAATATAGAAACTGAAAATAGTAAAGAATTTACTGTCGATGTTACGCCTCCAATAAGTACATATAATGTAGTCGGAATCAACTCTGAAAATGTAATTTCATTGGGTACAAAGATTTATTTTACTTTAGAAGATAATAGTGTAGGAGTAAAAAATACATTTTATCGTTTTGATGAGCAAAGTTGGAAGCCTTACTACAACAAAAGAAATCTTCCATTACAGGCTTTGAGCGATGGAAATCATACACTTTATTTCTATTCTACCGATTATCTTAAAAATGAAGAAACTGAACAATCTTTTACATTTTATTTAGATAGAACGGCACCAATTATGTCGGCAGACGTTTTGGGAGATAAGTTTATTGTAGGACAACAGGTGTATTTTTCTGGACGTACAAAACTCAAACTTACTGCTGTGGATAATAAATCTGGGGTGAAAGAAGTTTGGTATTCTATCGATGGTGGAGAATGGAAACAATATAACGACCCATTCTATTTACCATCAAAATCTGGAACGCATACTATTCGTTATTATGCTGTTGATAATACTGAAAACCAAGGTGTTGAGGGAGCGATTGACCCACGTTTTGATACATATAGACACAATGTAAGTGCTGTTTATGTCGATTTGACAGGGCCAAAATTGGGTTATAATTATCAAGGAAAGACTTTTAAAAAGGGTAATACTTTGTACATCAGTCCAGAAACAAATTTGAGATTAACAGCTACAGATTCAGAATCAGGTTTACAACGCCTAACCTACAAACTTAATGGGCAGGGAGAAGAAATAGAATATGATTCTCCATTTAATGTACAACAATCTGGCTTGCAAAGTTTGGAAATTATTGGTTATGATAATGTAAATAATAGAAACGTAATCAATACAGAATTTGCTGTTGATGCAGAAGCTCCGACTGTATTTTATCACTTTAGTACGCTGCCAGATGAAACTAGAAATACAGCATATCCTTCGTATGTGCAGCTATTCTTGGGAGCGCAAGATGGACAGACCAACACCGAACAAATTTATTACCGTATAAATGGAAGCGGAAAACGTCTTTACAACGGAAAAATAAGTGGTTTTGCTAAAAATAAAAGCTACACTATTTTGGTGGAAGTAAGAGATAAACTAGGAAATGTAGCAGAAGAAGAAATTATTTTTGAGACGTTGGAGTATTAAATAACAAGTGTGTTATTGTTGTTGATAAATCAAAAGGCTTGGAGAATTTGCAAGCCTTTTATGGAAGAATAGAGATGATTTATTTCAAAAAACCTAATAATTCCTCTTTCCCTCTGATAGTAAAAATACTCAAACCATCTTCTGAAAAAGAAATCCAGTCAAAATACTCATACGAACCTACAGAAGTTAGCTGCTCATAGCTTCTAACTATTTTGACAACTTTATTGGTAGGGATATGTATGAGCTGATACTCCTCAATATCAACATTTATGATTTGATTTTTTACAACTTCTTCATCGTCTTTAGAAATACGAATAATTTTCCAATCTCCTTTTATGGTTTCTTTGATTTGGTTTTTCATTAATTCTACCTTGTTATATGACTGATTAGTAAAGGATTTATAGGATAAAAAGCAGGATAACTGAAAGACGATGAGGTCAAATATAAAAATATACTATGAAGAAATAAAAAAGGCAATCATTTTTATAAAACGATTGCCTTTTGCATTAAACTGGTAACTGATTACTGTTTACTGAAAACTGATTTCTAAGTTTGAATTGCGCCTACATTATAACGCTTCGTAATCGGTGCTTGATTGGCAGCTTCAATTCCCATAGATATAATCTGACGAGTTTCTAGTGGGTCAATAATGGCATCAATCCATAAACGAGCCGCAGCATAATACGGCGTAGTTTGTTTTTCGTAGCTTGCCGTAATTTCAGCCAATAGTTTTTCTTCTTCTTCCTTCGAAACTTCTTTTCCTTTTGCCTTTTCAGAAGCTACACGAATTTGAAGTAGCGTTTTGGCAGCCGAAGCACCACTCATAACAGCAATTTTAGCCGTTGGGAAAGCAAGCATCAGACGAGGGTCATACGCCTTTCCACACATTGCATAGTTTCCAGCACCATACGAATTTCCTACAACAATGGTAAATTTAGGAACAACGCTATTTGCCATTGCAGAAACTAATTTTGCTCCATCTTTGATAATCCCTCCGTGTTCGGAACGACTACCAACCATAAAACCAGTAACATCGTGTAAGAATAAAAGTGGAATTTTCTTTTGATTACATGTCATGATAAAACGAGCTGCCTTGTCTGCTGAATCAGAATAGACAACACCTCCCATTTGCATTTCTTTCTTACCACTTTTCAAGATGGTTCTCTGATTAGCTACAATGCCAACCGCCCAACCATCTATGCGTGCATGTCCACACAAAATTGTCTTGCCATAGTCTTTTTTATACTCTTCAAAATCTGAATTATCGACTATCCTTTCGATAATGTCTCTCATATCGTACGGCTTTGTACGGTCGGCAGGCAAAACACCATAGAGTTCTTCCATGTTTTTTGTTGGAAGTTGTGGCTCGCTTCTATTGAACCCTGCACTTTCAGGCTCTCCAATCTTATCTATAATATTTTTTATGGCATCCAAACACGCCTCATCATTCGGATATTTGTTATCCGTTACGCCAGAAATTTCGCAGTGAGTAGCTGCGCCTCCTAGTGTTTCTTGGTCTATATCTTCTCCAATAGCAGATTTTACAAGATAAGGACCTGCTAAAAATACTGAACCTGTTCCCTCAACAATGAGAGCCTCATCAGACATAATTGGCAAATAAGCTCCACCAGCTACACAGCTTCCCATAATGGCAGAAACTTGTACAATTCCTTCAGCAGACATTTGAGCATTGTTTCTAAAAACTCTACCAAAATGTTCTTTATCTGCAAAAATTTCATCTTGCAGAGGCAAAAATATACCTGCACTATCGACTAGATAAATAATTGGAATTTTATTTTCCATTGCAATTTCTTGCGCTCTTAGATTCTTTTTTCCTGTGATGGGAAACCATGCTCCAGCCTTTACTGTCGCATCATTAGCGACAATCATACAGAGCCTTCCACTCACGTAGCCCATTCCAGTAACTACGCCACCCGAAGGACAACCTCCCCACTCATTGTACATATCATCACCTACAAAAGCACCAATTTCATTGAAATATGTTGTATTTCCTTCTTCATCTTTATCTAAAAGATAATTGATACGTTCTCTAGCTGTGAGTTTGCCTTTAGATTTGTGTTTGTCTATTTTTTTCTGACCACCTCCTAGCTTTACTTTTTCATATTTGGCTTGAAGCTGAAAAACAAGCTGTTTGTTTGCGTCTTCATTAATATTGAATTGCACATTTTCCTTTTCCGATTTGGAAGGACTGCTGTGTGTGGTATTGCTTTTTTTGGTTTGGTTTTCTGCCATAGTTTGTATTGTGTGCTAGGTATTTACTTTTTTCTTGTTCTGTTACAAAAAAAACGATTTATTTGGGATTTTACAATAAAAATTACTGACAACATTGTATTGCTAAAACAAAAACACCTCCATTTTTGTAGAGGTGTTTGTTGTTTTGAGCTATACTTCAATTTTATTAATAATCTCCAAAAGTCGCCTCGTTTTGAGCAAGAGCTGTTTCTAACTGCTCATCATTTGGAGCTACGCCATGCCACTTGTGTGTTCCCATCATATAATCTACGCCATGTCCCATTTCTGTTTTCATCAGAATCATGACTGGCTTTTCATTTCCTAATGCTTCTTGTGCCTTTCTGATTACTGGAATAAGCGCATCAAAATCATTTCCATTCTCACATACCAAAACATTCCAACCGAAAGATGTATATTTTTCTTCTAAGCCTTTTAGTGCGCCAAGTGCCATTACGTCTTCTACGTCTCCGTCTATTTGTCTTCCATTGGCATCAATAATGGCAATAAGATTATCCACTTTTTGGTGTGCTGCAAAAATAGCTGCTTCCCAAACTTGTCCTTCTTGCTGCTCGCCATCTCCCATCAAAACAAAAACTGTTTTATCATCGTGATTCATCTTTTTAGACAGAGCTGCGCCTATCGCTACAGAAAGCCCTTGTCCGAGAGAACCAGAAGCAATTCGAATACCTTCCAATCCCTCTTCTGTGGCTGGGTGTCCTTGCAAACGAGAATTGATTTTACGGAAAGTAGCCATTTCATTAATACTAAAATAACCACTACGAGCCAAAACACTATACCATACTGGCGAAATATGCCCATTAGAGAGGAAAAATAAATCTTCTCCGTTTGCATTCATATCGAAAGAAGGGTTGTGTTCCATAATTTCAAAATAGAGTGCTACAAAAAGTTCAGCACAGCCAAGAGAGCCTCCTGGGTGTCCAGAATTTACTTGATGCACCATTCTGACAATATCTCTACGCACTTGAGATGTCATGTTTTCTAAAAATTCTTTGTCGTTTTTCTTGTATGAAGCCATTTTGAAGTAGATTGAAATGAGTTTTTGAAGTTGTCTTGTCGTTGGTAGGAACACCAACAACGGCATTTGTTTGAGTACAAAAGTACAAAAGAGTAGCTATTCAAGCTATATTTGAGCGTGCATTTTCTAAAAAAATATGTTTTGCCTTTATTTTCACACACTAAAGTGTGTTCTACATTATTTACACAAAAAAAGCAGAAAGCCTCACGACTTTCTGCTTTTCTATTTTTATTTCTCTGAAAATTCAAAGACTTATTTTATTCTTATTTAGAATATACCATTGTTTGAGTTACACGCTCTTTTCCGTTACGGATTTCAGCGATATAAAGACCACTTTTCAAGTTACCTTTTACATTCCAAACATATTGGTGCGTTCCGATTCCGTAAGAAGACAAATCAACTGTTTCAACACTACGACCTACTGCATCATAGATAGTAAGAACAGCAGCATCCGAATTTTTTAGCTCAAAGCTAATTGTTGTTTGAGTATTGAATGGATTAGGGAAAGAAGGAAGTAATTTGATAGATTCTACTTCGTTTTCTCTGATTGGGTCAATGTCGTTGCTTCCTAGCGTATGAAGAACACCATCTACAACTGCAATACTTGTAACTAAAGACTTGCTAAAGTTTCCATTTTCAGCTTGGATAGCAATGCTATAAATACCTTCTTCCAATGTTTCGTTTACAGATGCTGTAAATTGTCCGTTGTTCTGATTGAATTCTAATACTACTGCATTTTGATTTTCAACATTGTTAGAAGTAAGTGTCATTACACCTGTTACTTTCGTAGCTGCCGTATTGATTCCTTTTTCGTTTAAAAGAGCAATGTTTAAGTTGATAGTTTCACCAACATTATAAACATATTTTTTGTCATTCAAATCACTTGTCATACGAAGACCAACGCCTTCATTTGCAGTTACTAAAGCTACAAATGCACCTTCAGATTCAATAGAATATGTTCCTACTTGTGGATTTTCTATGGTAAGTGTTGTAGCATAGCCACCTAATAAATCGTTTGCTTTCTCTCCAACACGTACAAACTTAGGGCTAACTCTTTCTCCGTTTGGAGCAACTATTACAAAATTGTTGTTTGCTTCTAAGTGATGAATATCTAATGAAGTTTCTGTTACTCCTTCTTCTACCATAAAGTTACGGCTAGATTTTTCAGAGCTAAGAACTTGTACTCTACTCTCAATAACTGCATTTGGATTTGTAGTAATACCACCTTCTACTGGCTTGCCACCTGTTTTTGAAAGTGTATAAGGCAAGTTACTCTTTACAGTTGACCACATATATCTTCCTTCGTGTACTTCGCTGTGGTCAAGATTGGTTGTAGAGTTTCCATATCCACTATGGAGCGTAGTAGAGTTAGGACGTTTTGTACTGTGATAAGGTACTACACCATCGTTTCCACCTGTGCTGCTACCTCCACCATTCCAGTTTAGATACCATCCTGGTACTAAAAGAACACCACCATATCCCCAAGCTCCTACTGTACGGAAGTTAGTTTTTGGACGGTTTGGATGATTATCTGTTTGAGAACGGAAATAACTAGCATAACCTGTTTGAAGACTGTTTGTAGCATCGTTTACTTGACCAAATACACTTGATAACCAAGACACCCAACCACTTTGAGCTAAATCTGCTAAAGGAGTTCCGAAGTGAGGAGAACTAAGAGTAATTACTCTATCTACTTTCGTATGTGCGCCATAATGTACTAAGGCTGCATCTGTATCCAAACCACCTTTACTATGCGCTACTACTACTACTTTATTTACACCATAGCGATTTGTAATCGTACCTAACATACTATTGAAAAGCTGACCGTTTACCCACATATCTTTATCTGGGTTTACAGAAACAAAAGCTGTACGATACCCATCATTATATGCCTTGCTATACATATCATTTCCATCCCACCAAGTGCTGGCACGAGAAGAATAGCCGTGGATAAAAACAATTACTGGAGAGCCTGCTCTAAGGTTAGAAGGAGTTGCTCCATAATAAATATTACCTGCATCGCTTTCTCCACTTCCTAAGATGTCACCAGCAACGCTAGTCATTTGTGTTGGAGCTACAAGATTAGTTTCTTGTACTTGCTGTGCTACTGCACCAAAGCTAAGAAGTAAGAAAACAAAAAATGCAATTATAGATTGGAAAATCTTTTTCATAATAAGGGATATTTAACTGTTTGTGTGTAAAATTTATAATTTATCTTCAAATGACTAGAAAAAGCGTTTTTAAAAATAAATTACATAGAAAGTTAATTAACTAAATTAATGAGTATCTAATTTATTTGAAATTTTCAAAGTATGACCAACAGTCATTTAATGTTCTTTTATATAGTATGCTTGCATAACTATAACACAAAGTAAACACATAACTTTCTGATTTGCAAGTCTTTACTACAAATGTAAGGTATTTCAAATTGATAGCATTACTATCAATTTATTAAAAAAATACAATTTACTTCCTTTACTATTTTTAAAAAAAATGTACCAACGCAGTTTAAAAACACTTCAAAACATACACAAAGCAGTTTTTTAGTCTGTTATCACCCAAAAAGTTAATTTAATTAATCAAGTCAAAAATTCTTTAAAAAGTCCAAGAAAAAAGTTTCATTTTTTTTTAAATTTTTTCTGTTAAACCAAATAAAAAAGGGTATTTCTCTATCTTTCCGATAGAAAAACACCCTTTTCAACGATTTTTAAATTATTTCTCTACTAAGAAGATTTGTTTTTTTCTTCTCAAAGGAGGGAAACGAAAGTCAGTTTATAAATTGCTTTCGATACCTCAAATATTATGTTATGTGTAAAGAGCACAAATGAGATAGATTCTCAAATTATTTTGAGTAAATCATTGTCTGAGTTACACGCTCGTTGCCATTACGGATTTCAGCAATGTAAAGACCACTATTCATATTGCCTTTTACATTCCATACATATTCGTGAGTTCCGATTCCGTAAGACGACAAATCAACGGTTTCCACACTACGACCTACTGCATCATAGATAGTAAGCACTGAAGATGCTGAACTCTTTAACTCAAATTTAACTGTTGTTTGAGCATTGAAAGGATTAGGATATGAAAGAAGTAACTTGATAGATTCGACTTCATTTTTTTCCATATCATTTACATCGTTTTTGCCTAATGTATGAAGAACGCCATCTACTACTGCAATACTTGTAATTAAAGACTTACTAAAGTTTCCATTTTCAGCTTGGATAGCAACACTATAAATACCTTCTTCCAATGTTTCATTTACAGATGCTGTAAATTGTCCGTTTTGCTGCTTAAACTCTAATACAACTGCATTTTTAGACTTTCCATCACTAGATGTAAGATTCATTACACCTGTTACTTTTGCACCTGCTACATTGATGCCCTTTTCATTCAAAATATCAATATTCAAATTGATAGTTTCACCAACATTGTAGTAATACTTATCATCATTCAAATCACTTGTCATACGCAAACCGATACCTTCATTTGCTGTAACTAATGCTACAAAAGCATCTTTAGATTCAATAGAATACATTCCTGCTTCTGGACTTTCTATTTTAAACGTTGTGGTATAACCTCCTAATAAATCATCTGTTTGCTCTCCAACACGTCGTAAAATGCTAGGGTTTATTTGCTTTCCACTTGGAGAAGTAATTGTAAACTCTTCATTTTCGTTTAAGAAATGAAGGTCTAACATTGTTTCTGTAACGCCTTCTTCTACTGTAAAAGTACGACTTGTCTTTTCAGAGCTAAGAACTTGTACTCTACTTTCAACTACTGCATTTGGGTTAGTTGCTTTTTCATACTTTACTCCTCCAGCACTTGTTTTTGAAAGTGTATAAGGCAGATTGCTTTTTATAGTACTCCACATAGAGTAACCTTGTTGTACTTCAAGGTGATTGTAGTTTGTTCTCCAATTTCCGAATCCACCTAATAAATGCATAGCGTCAGGACGTTTTGAACTTTTGTAAGTAACAACTCCATCATTTCCACCTGTGAATGCACTACCTCCATTTAAGTCAAGATATACTCCTGGTACTGAAAATACAAGACCATATCCCCAAGCACCTACTGTACGAAACTTAGCTTTAGAATAATTTGGATGATTAGACGTTTGTGTACGGAAATAACTTGCATAACCTGTTTGAAGACAGTAAGTAGCTTCATTTACTTGTCCGAAGACAGAAGATAACCAAGACACCCAACCACTTTGAGCTAAATCTGCCAAAGGCGTTCCATAATGAGGTGTACTAAGTGTAATAACACGCTCTACTTTTGTGTGTGCGCCATAATGTACTACTGCTGCATCTGTATCTAAGCCACCTTTACTGTGTGCGACTACCACTACTTTATTTACTCCCATCTTGTTTGTAATAGTATTTAACATATTACTGAAAAGCTGACCATTTGTCCACATGTTTTTATCTGGATGTACTGATACGAACGCTGTACGATAGCCATCATTGTATGCTTTGTTGTACATGTCATTGAGTATCCACCAAGAACTCGCACGAGAAAAATAACCATGAATAAAGACAATTACAGGAGAACCTGCTCTAAGATTTGAAGGAGTTGCGCCATAGTAGATATTTCCTGCATCACTTATTCCACTTCCTAGAAGACTTCCAGAAGCATTATTCATTTGTGTAGGAGGAACAAGATTGTTTTCTTGAATTTGTTGTGCAACTGCTCCAAAGCTAAAAAGGAGGCAAACACAAGCCAGTGCGAGAGATTGAAAAGTTTTGTTCATAATAAAGGGATATTTAATTGTTTGTGTGTAAAAATTTGCAACTCATCTGTAAATTAGCTCTAATGCAACTATTTTAAATAATAAGTTACATTAAAGAGTAATTAAGTGAATCAATCACTTTCTTATTTTCATTGAATATACTTTCAAAAAGCAAAGTTATTTAATGAAACCAAATATAGTATGCGTGCATAACTATATCACAAATAAAACATATAACTTTCTTATTTACAAACTATTAACAAAACAATCTCTATATAAAATACAATAGCAACACTATTATTTTATCAAAAAAATACAATTTACCTCCTTTACTATTTTTTTCAACAATGTACTTATGTTTAACAAAAACACTCTAAAAAAGTACAAGAAACAGTTTTTCAGCACTTTTCTCTAAAAACAAATTAACTTTATTAACCATAACATAAATTCTTAAAAAAATACAAAAAAAATAATTTTATTTTTTTTCAATAGAGCAAATAAAAAAGGGAGTTTCTCTATCTTTTCAATAGAAAAACTCCCTTTTAAAGAGATTTCAATTACTACTTACTGTTTTATATAAGCCAACAGGATTAAATTTATTGAACGAAAGTAAGTTTATAAACAACTTCTGACTCTCCCTCTCTTCTTCCTAAAGTCATTTCTGTTGGAGTCAATTCAATGATACGTGCATTATTTGGAAATATGTTTATTCTGAAAAATTTGATATAGGTTTCATTGAAAGCAAATTCCCATCTACCATTCGAATCAGTTTCCCCATTTGTAAGTGTTCCTTTATCAAAAACACAGTTAAATGTAGTATTTGTGTTGGGGTCAGTCTGATTTTCTCTAAAAAATTGGAGTGTATTGTCTGCCTCATAATCTCTAATGAGCTCTGGACCGTCATTGAGCTTTATAGAAGTAAATCTCCATGTTTTAGACACCTGTCCTGCTAATAAATCTAATGGTGGAATTGGGCGCACCTCAAAGTTGAGTACACGAATAATAGTTGTTTCACCACCTTCATTAGCAACTCTCAAACTCACATCGTATCTGCCTGGAGTATCAAAAGTATGAGCCAAAGAAATAGACGTTGTGTCTTCATTAATAATAATTTCTTGTGAGTTAGTTACTTTTACTCCATTTATTTGCCATTCTAATTCTTTTACATACCCACCCGTCTTAACAGCTTGTAATACTACTGCTTCATCAGTATAAAGTATTGTACCTGACTCTGGAACACTTTGCCATTCCACAACAGGACGGTCTGGAAGTTCTACTGGCTTTGGCTCGTCATCTCCCCCACACGAAATCAAAGAAAAACTAAATACAATGAAGGTAATAAAATAAAATAGAGAACGATTTACAATATTTAACATAAAATCATTTTTTAACTTAGAAATAGATAAATTAGTCTTGATATAAAGTTGGTACACAAAAATAAACCTTTATCAAAAATTAATACTTAATTAAATAGACTACTTTTTAGGTAAAAATGCTGCAAAGGCACTCAAAAAGATTGCACCAAAATTATTTTTTGGCAAAAATCGTTATTTTTTTTCTATTTTGCTTAATATTTTGAGCTTTTTAAGCTCTTCGTTTTTTAAAAAGATTTTTAGTTTCTGTATTTGAATATAAATGGATAATAAATTTGAACACGTTTTAAATAGTTGTAGCACCAAAGAAAAATTAGCTTATCTACAGCTCATCATATTTATTGCTTTTAGCGACCATCATTTGTCTGATGATGAAGCCACTTTTTTAGATAAAATTACAGAAATAGCAAACCTTTCAGAAGAAGACCAACAAAAATTGGCTGCTTACTCTCGCCACCCTGCCAGCATAGATGTACAGCTCTGCGCTCAAAACATCGCTAGAAGTCCTTTGAGAGAAATTTTATTGATTGATTTGATGGTAATTGCTCGTTCTGACGACGATGTTGCAACAGAGGAACGTACAGCCATTACCCAAATAGCTGTTCTTTTAGGAGTTCCGTTAGATGAAGTTATTCGTCTAACCAACTCTGTAAACAAATATCAATACTCTGAAAGCGATGCTCCTCAAGAATGGATTGAACAAAGCATGATTTCTACTTTATATAAACATACTGCGCCAACACAACTAAAAAAATTGAGTATGACAAGAAAAATCAAAAAATTCTTGGGCATATTAAAAGAATAAAATCTTAGAGTACTGGACATGAGATAAAAAGTTGTTGGTGTCGCTACGCTAAAACACCA
>NZ_JAHDIG010000075.1 GCF_020630935.1 Bernardetia sp. | reverse complement strand
TTTCTTAATCACTTATTTTATTTCCAATGAAAATATTCAGTTTTGTATTCTTCATTTCATTTTTGACGTATTCTCTACCTCTCTTGGCACAAGAAAACACAGAAGAAAAAATCTCCTCCAATGGAGTTTATTCAGATGTCAATTTTGCTCTTGGTATTTATCCAGAAGGTGTTTCTCCAGCTATTGCATATTCTCGTCTGTATCCAATAGCTTTCAAAAAACGTTTTTATATTGGTTATGGTGTTCGTTTTACATCTTATTTTGGGCGTGATATAGAGTTAGTTACTGCTCCAGCAAGTGTTTCAGAAGGAAATTTCTTCAAACCTCAAAATGAGGAAAAATTAGACACGTTGTTGATGCCTACTGCTCAAACAAACTCTCTAAATGCTACTATTTTCTTGATGTATAAATTCTCAAAAAAATTTAGTGTAGGATTTAATATTGATGCAATAGGCTTTAGTTTTGGGAAAGACAGAGAAAGTACATTTTACTCATTTAGTGAAGGAATTCCTGCCACTACTTCCAATGCCTCAGTTACCAATTTCAACTTGCTTTTGACAGGTGATTACGATATTGGAAGCCTCAACTCTGAACTCTATGCACACTATGATGTAAGTAAAAAAATTGCCCTTCGTGGTGGTGCAGCCTTTCTCTTTACAGAATATACAACCGACCAAAAATTCGCTTTTGATAACGACAGATTTAGAAAAAAGAGCTTAGGTCTGATGCTTTCAGTAGCGTATAAATTGTAGCACATTTTTTAGAATGTGAATGAAAAAAAACAGATACAAATAAGAGTGAATTTAGACGAGACTAAAGTTTCTGATTCCTTTTGTAAAATTAAATTACACCCTCTAGTCAAACCTAAAAAAACTAAGAGGGTGTAAAAAAAACAACTTATATTTTCATTTCAGGCACATCATTAGGAACAATGAGTTTTCCTTCTGTGGCGTTTTTGATGTCTTCTACGCTTACCCCTGGCGCACGCTCACGAAGTACGAACCCTTCATCAGTTACATCAATGACAGCAAGGTTAGTAACGATTTTCTTTACACATTTTAGTCCTGTAATGGGTAGCTTACACTCCTTCAAAAGTTTTGATTCTCCTTTTTTGTTGGTGTGCATCATTGCTACAATGATATTTTGAGCAGAAGCTACCAAATCCATAGCTCCTCCCATTCCTTTTACCATCACTTTAGGAATTTTCCAGTTGGCAATATCTCCATTTTCAGAAACTTCCATAGCTCCCAAAACAGTCAAATCTACGTGTCCACCACGAATCATGGCAAAGCTCATAGCTGAATCAAAAATAGAAGAGCCAGCCAATGTTGTAACCGTTTCTTTTCCTGCATTGATAAGGTCTGCATCTACATTTTCTTCTGTTGGGTAAGGTCCCATTCCTAAAAGTCCGTTTTCAGATTGAAGAACTACATCAATCCCGTTTGGAACATAATTAGAAACTAAAGTAGGAATTCCGATACCTAAATTTACATAAAAACCATCTTGGAGTTCTTGTGCGATGCGTTTTGCGATTCCAAATTTATCTAACATAATATTTTTTTAATTGAAAGTTGAAAATTGATAATGAACAATGAGTCGATAATAAAATTCAAAAATGAATATTTTATTATTAACTATTCATCATTATTTGTTTACTGTTCGCTTTTCGATACGTTTTTCGTAGTTCTTGCCTTCAAAAATACGCTGCACAAAAATTCCAGGGATATGAATAAAATTAGGGTCTAACTCTCCATTTTCTACGAGCTCCTCTACTTCTACGACAGTTATTTTTCCTGCCATTGCCATCATTGGATTGAAGTTTCTGGCTGTTCCCTTAAAAATAAGATTGCCTTGTTTGTCGCCTTTCCAAGCCTTTACAAAAGCAAAATCAGCATGCAAGGCTTCTTCCAAGACATACATTTTGCCATTATATTCTCTAGTTTCTTTTCCTTCGGCTACTTCTGTTCCGTATCCTGCTGGTGTGTAAAATGCTGGGATTCCTGCGCCACCTGCTCGGCAGCGTTCGGCAAGCGTTCCCTGTGGGATTAAATCTACTTCTAACTCCCCAGAAAGAAGTTGTCTTTCAAATTCAGCATTTTCGCCTACATAAGAGGAAATCATTTTTTTTACTTGACGTTGTTGGAGCATCAGACCAATACCAAAATCATCTACACCTGCATTATTGGAAATACAAGTAAGACCTTTTACGCCTTTTTTTACAAGAGCAGCAATAGCATTTTCAGGGATTCCACAAAGACCAAAACCACCGAGCATAAAGGTCATATTATCTGCTACACCTTCAATGGCAGCCTCTGCGTTGGGATAGACTTTATTCATTTTAATTTGTGTTTGAATGAAAGGATTATTTACAGTCAAAGTTTGAAAAATAAGAGCAGTTTTCAAAATAATGACTCCATGAACAATTCAAAATTAACAATGAAAAATTGTTAATGTTCAACTGTATTCCATAGCAAACAAAACAAAGTATATAAAGTCTGCAAAGTTTCATAACTAGACTAGAAATAAAGGTTAGAATACCTTATTTTTACGATTTAGGTAGTTGTATAAAATTATCAAGACATTTATCTGTGGTTCACTCTACCCTACTATTTTAAAAAAGTATTTTTTAGTTGCATCGCAACGTCCTAGAAGAGTATTTTTATTTAGGAGTTGCAGAGCAACGAAATATAATTTGTAGGATTCAAATTAAAACATCAATATATCATTGCTCTGCAACTTAAATTTCAAATAAAAAAATAGTAGGGTAGAGTGTCTGTGGTTTAAAAGTTGATAATCAAAAAAAATTACAATTACCCATTGTACATTCTAAATTATCCATTCATTTATGCCTTTTGATTTCCAATCTATGCGTTCTCGTCCTCGTCGTAATCGCCAGTCGGCTGCTTTGCGTGCTATGGTAGAAGAAACTTCTCTTTCGGTAGCTGATTTTATCTTTCCCATTTTTGTCATTGAAGGAACAAATAAGAAAGAGCCTATTGCCTCAATGCCTAATATTTTTCGTTATTCTTTAGATTTGCTTTTAGAGGAAATCGAAGAGTGTTATAATTTAGGAATAAGAGCCTTTGCCCCCTTTCCAAGCCTGACCGACGAACAGAAAGATTCTATGGCAACATCTAGTTACCATCCAGATAATTTGTACTTAAAAACTATTACTGCCATTAAAGAAAAATTTCCAGATGTTTTTGTAATGACAGATGTAGCAATGGACCCATACAGTAGCGACGGACACGATGGAATTTATAGAGATGGAAAGATTATCAATGATGAAACCTTAGAAATTTTAGGTAAAATGGCTGTTGCACAAGCAAAAGCAGGAGCTGATTATGTTGCTCCTTCTGATATGATGGATGGAAGAGTTGGCTATTTAAGACATGCACTAGATGAAGCTGGTTTCCAAGATGTCGGAATTATTGCCTACACTGCCAAGTATGCGAGTGCATTTTATGGTCCATTTAGAGATGCTTTAGATTCTGCTCCTCGTTTTGGAGACAAAAAAACCTACCAAATGAATCCTGCTAATGTACGTGAGGCTCTTTTAGAAGCCAAGCTAGATATTGAAGAAGGCGCAGATATGATTATGGTAAAACCAGCTCTTTCATATCTTGATGTTATCAGCAGAGTAAACCAAAGTTCACATGTGCCGATTGTGGCGTACAATGTAAGTGGAGAATATGCTATGATAAAAGCTGGTGCAGAGAAAGGATGGATAGATGGTGAAAAAGTAATGTTAGAAGTCTTATTAAGCATTAAGAGAGCAGGAGCAAAAGTTATTTTGTCTTATTTTGCAAAAGAAGTCGCACAAATTTTGTCTAAAAAATAATGTAGCTCACTCTTTAGAGTGGGAATCTATCATTAGTTTTAAAGCTACAAAATGAAAAGAACTAGGAAACAACTTGTTTATTACGAAGAACAAAAACAATTATTGACAGAGTTTTGTGAAGGAAATGAAAAGGCCTTTGCAAAGCTCTATCAATATTATTATGGTTTTGTAGAAAACTATGTTTGTAAAAATAATGGGACAACAGAAGATGCTCAAGATATTTTTCAAGAGACACTTATCGTATTCTTGGAAAAACTAAAAAAAGATGACTTCTATCTTACAGCTTCTCTAAAGACATATATAGTTGCCATTAGTAAAAATATGTGGCTCAATACGTTGCGTAAAAACAAAAAAGCAACTGTCTATTCACTAGCAACTACTGAAAATTTCGATGAAAGAGAAAATATTTCAGAAAAATATGCTTTTGTCTTGTCAGAAAAGTTTGATGAGCAGCTAGAAGAAGAAAAGCCATTACTAGAAAAGTTTGGTGATTATTTTTCTCGTCTTACCTCACACTGCCAAAACCTTCTCTCTACTATTGTAGAAGAAAAAAAAACTACTGAAGAAATACAAAAGGAATTTGGCTACACTACTCGCCACAACTTAAACAATCAAAAATACAAATGTGTAAAGCAACTCAAAAAGGTAAAAGCTTTAGCAGAGGCAAAACCTTGATAAGGTGCTAATTATGATAAATAAAAACGCTTATACGAGAGAAGCAAATAAAAAGTTTTAAAATAAAAGCTACTTTTTTTAGAAAAATGGATTATTTCGCTTAGTTTTTGTTATCTGAATAATTTAAAAGCTATCTTGCTTACAAATAGAGATATTTTTGATAACATAAAATCAATATTAGATTATTCTAGCTGCATCTTTAGCACAATGAATCAGGTAAAACACTTTTTAAACTTTCTAGGTCTATTTTCTCTCTGCATTCGTAAATATTTTACGATACTTTTTATTGTATTTTTTATTTTTGTCCATCATTCAGATAAATTATACGCCCAAGCTATTCCAACCACAGAACACTATTCTATTTACGACTATCAAGCACATCCTCAAAATTGGTCGGTTGTGCAAGACGACATAGGCAGAATTTATGTAGCTAATGCAAAAGGTATTTTAGAGTATAGTGGTAATGTATGGAGGTTGATAGAACTACCTAACCTAGCCAGTGCAACAGCTCTAACTAAAGGAAAAGACGGAAAAATATACGTAGGTGCAACAGCAGAAATTGGCTATTTGGATACAGACTCATTGGGAAATAAGGTCTATGTATCGTTATCTGAAAAAATGAACGAGCAAGACAAACAGTTTTCTACAATATGGAAAGCCTTTTCTACTGCTGACGGAATTGTATTTCAATCTTTTGAAAAAATTTTTTGGTATAAAGACGGTGAGTTTAAGGTTATTTCTCCTAATACAGCCTTCCACTTAGCATTTCATATAAAAGAAGAAGATAGAAATACACTCTTTGTAAGAGAGTGGGGAAAAGGGCTGCATAATCTTACAGCCAAAGGATTAGAATTTATAGGAGGAAGTGAAATTTTTGCAGATGAAAAAATCTATGCGATTTTACCTAAAAATAAATCAACCTATTTTATTATTACAGAGCAGAAAGGTATTTATACATATAGCAAAGGAGGAAATTTTACACCATTTTTAACTTCTTCAGATGCAGTATTAAAATCAAGTCAAGTTTATTGTGGAGTTAAACTAGCAGACGGAAACTATGCTCTCGGCACACGTCTGATGGGGGTGTTGATTTTTGATACTAATTTCAATTTTCTTTATAAGATTTCTTCAAAAAATGGCTTAAAAGATGATAGAGTAGCTTATCTCTATGAAGACTCTAATAAACAGCTTTGGGCAGCTCTTAGTAATGGAATTTCTTATATTGATGTTGCTTCCTCATTCCGTTACTTTGGAAAAAACACAGATATAAATAGAAATGTATTGAGTATTTCATCGCCCTATAAAGGCAGTCTCTATATAGGAACAGTACAAGGAGTTTTTAAATCTAACTCATATAAAGCAGATAGTATTAAAGAATTTAGTCTTTTGCCTTACTCTGAACGAGAAACTTGGAAACTAGATGTATATAAAGACATCCTTTTAGGCGCACAAAATCCAGGTATTGCTTGGATAGGTACACGAGGTATCGAAGAGCTTTTGGCTGCCAGTAATCCACTGGTTCAAGACTTTACATTGGTAAAAAATGACACTTCTCATCTGATAGCAGCTTCTATCGAAGGGCTTTTACTCTTGAAATGGCAACATGACCATTGGGTATTTGTAGATAAAATAGAAGGTTTTCTTGGTGCAGCTACCAAAATCATTCAGGATGAAAATAATGATTTTTGGGTTAGTGATTACAATAGAGGAATTTTTAGATTAAAGCTAAGTCCAGATTTTAAAACGATTACTCATTCTGAATTTTATGGACAACTCAACGGTTTGCCTAAAAGCCAAGGCAATCATGTATTTGAGTTAGACGGAAAACCTGTTTTTGGAACATTAGAAGGTATTTATTCTTTCAATGAAAATACATTTACGCCTCATCCAGACTTTGAGAAACTTATTGAGAAAAAGGCAATTACTATTCTTGAGAAAGATAAAAAAGGAAATTTATGGATAGTAACTCAAAATGAAAAGAACAAATTTAGTAGTTCACAAACGTTGCTCGTTCAGCTTAAAAAAACAGATTCTGCTTATCTGCGTTATGATGCGCCGTTTCATAAAATAAAACAAATTGTACAAGCAGTTCGCCCAGTGAATGATAATTTAGTTTTGATTGGAACAAATGAAGGACTTATTTCCTATAATCCTCTCAATACGATGGCAGACAAACAGCCTTTTTCTGTTTTTATTACTCAAATAGAACATAGTGGAGCAAATGACTCCTTACTTTTTGCAACAGATTTTATTCTCCAACAGCAAAGTAATAAAGAAGAAAAAGTAAAATTGCCTTATGAATTAAATTCTCTTCGTTTTAGCTTTGGAAGCTCATTCTTTGAACAGCGTAGTGAGGTTTATTATCAAACCAAATTAGAACCTTTAGACAAAGAATGGTCTGCTTGGACAACAGAAACCCAAGATAAATTCACCAATCTTTCAGAAGGAGATTATACTTTTCGTTTGAAAGCTAAAAATTTATATGGGGTAGAGAGTGAAGAAGTTGTATTCAAATTTACAATAAAAACGCCTTGGTTTAAACATCCTTTATTTTATCTTTCTCTATTACTTATTTTTGGTTTTTTTGCTCAATATGGCATCAGACTTTATACAAAACGCTTAAAGTCAGAAAAAAACCTATTGGAAAATACAGTTAGAGAGCGTACTGAAGAAATGCGTCAAGCCTACTTTAATACTCGTGTGTTGAGTAAACTAGGACAAGAAATTACAGCTACTCGTTCTATTGACGAAATTACTGATATGATTTATCAGCATGTTAGTAAACTGATGGATGCATCTGTTTTTGCCATCGGAATTCATAATGAAGAAGATGAAACTATAGAGTTTCCAGTAGCGATTGAAAACAATGAAAAACTTCCTTTTCATTATGAAAGATTAGACGAGACAGGGCGTTTTGCTGTTTGGTGTTTTCTCAACGAACAAGATTTATTTGTCAATGATAGTGATGTAGATTACGAACTCTATATGTCGCATCGTCCGAAAACAACAGTTGGGAAGGCTGCTCCTTCGCTCATTTATCTTCCACTTAAAATAAAGAAAAAAGTAATTGGGGTAATTACGGTACAGAGTTTTGAAAAAAATGCCTACAACGATTATCACTTAAACTTGCTTCGTAGTTTGGCTGTCTATACTGCCATTGCCATTGAAAATGCTAATTCTTACTATCAAATCAATGAGCAAAAGGAAATTATTGAAGACAAAAACAAACAACTTATTTCTAGTATAAATTATGCTAAGCGTATTCAAAATGCGATTCTTCCTCCTTTAGAAGCTATTCAAGAAGAATTTGAAGATACTTTTGTTTTGTTTTCGCCTCGTGATATAGTGAGTGGTGATTTTTATTATTTCAATAAATTAGAAGGAAAATCTATCATTAGTGCTATTGATTGTACAGGACATGGCGTTCCAGGGGCATTTATGTCTATGATAGGCTATGAGCTTCTCAATGAAATCATTTTAGCAAGACATATTACTGACCCTGCAAAAATTTTGGATGCTTTGCACGAAGGCATTTCGACAGGCTTGCGACAAGAACAAACTTTTACACAAGACGGAATGGACATGACGCTTTGTGTATGGGATAAAGAAACAAAAACATTAGAAATAGCTGCTGCACGTAATCAGATGTATCTTTTTAATGCAGAAGATAAAGAAAGAATTATCGAAATAGAAGCAGATAGACAGTCTATTGGAGGAAAAATGGACGAGGACTTTGAATTTACAACTCGTACCATTCAAATTCAGAAAAGTGATACAATTTATCTACTCACTGATGGTTTTCAAGACCAATTTGGAGGAACAGAGGATAGAAAATATTTGCGCCGTCGTTTGAGAAACTTCCTTAAAAATCATCAACATCTTTCTATGATACAGCAGCGCAGAGCCTTGCAAAGAGAGCTTACAGAGTGGAAAGGAAATAGAGAACAAATAGACGATATTCTAATTATTGGTATTCGTTTTTGATTTTTATATTTGAAAAATCGTATCTTATTAGTACAATCAATTTTCTTTATTTCAACTATTCTTCTCTAGTAAAATAAAACTTGCACTTTTTTAGAGTACTGAACATGAGATAAAAAAAATGGAGAACTTTACATTAGAATTTATGAAAAGTAAATTTTTCTAAGAATCCTATAATATGTTTGATACATCAATTACAAAATCATATAAACTCATCAGCTCTTGAAGTTCTAAAAAGGTAGAATTACATTTTATGCTAATTGTACTGCCGTGTTCTAAACTTTTAGAATAAAAGATCTCCTCTACTACTTCAATTTGGTATTTATTCATTAGTTCAATAATGCTCACCCCATAAGAGTTACTGCTATCTACTAAACTATAGCTATTTTTGATAGGTAACAGTTTAGACACAAAAGTTTTTTTTATGTGTAAAGTCTTTACTTTTTCATTATTTACAGACAGATAAGCATAATTTGTATAATGATAGGAATGATAGGCAGCACGGCTAACCTTGAAGCTAAAAACTATACTCTGCTTTTTATTAGGTAATTCTTTTAAAACTGTAAAAATGTCTCCTTGTAATCCAAGATAATTATCTGGTTCTTGATTATATTTTGCTTCGATTTTAGTAGCAAATTCTTTATACCTTTCAATTTGTTTGTTCATTTTTATAAGACTTTATTATCTTTCTATGACCTTTATAATCTCAAATTCATAACCTGTTTGCCATTCTATTTTAGAAAAAACAGCTTTTTGTTTCTCTATGAGAAGGATTAGATTTTGATGATACCATTCTAGCTCATTTTCGTCTCTTCCTATTTCTAAATCAAAACAAACTGAATTATCAACATTATAAAAGCAACACTTACAAATCGTTCAACTTGAGCATTGAAAATTGAATAACCGATAGTTTCATTATTTTTTACTTTGTACTCCAAAATATTTTTAAACTTCGTTTTTCCTTCTTTATTCTCTTCTAAACTAATCCAATCATAATCATTTCCTTTATCAATAAGAAATAACTTAACTTCCCAATTAGTTTGCTTTAATATTTCTATCAAATCCAATCCATTGAAATCAGAGAACTCTTCTTTTTTGTAACAGTTTATTTCTTTTGTGTACCCCATAACATCTTACCTTTAAGTTTTCTAAAAACAATAATAACAAAATACACCAAGAAAATATAAGGAATATAAAGAACGTATATCATAAGTACTTTCAGAACCCAACCTACCCCATAGTATTTTATCAACAAAACTTTAACCCTTTCTATATTTTCAGGAGCTACATTTTTAAACTTTTCGCCACCCATTGTGAACAAATCATAGTCATAATGAAGCAAGAGAAGTTGTGTAGAATAATCTGACCACCAACCAAAAACTAACAAGGTAGAAAAAGTAACTGCTATGCTCAGACATAAATATAAAAGAAACTTATAATCAATTTTGAACTTGCTCAAACCCATTTCTATCAGAATAGGAAAAACAACCAAGCAAGAAATCAGTAGAGTTGATATACTTTTTACTATTATTTCCATTATAATTTTATTTTAAATCCAATCGCTATCTACTAAAATAGACCAGCCATTACCGATTCCCCAAGTTTCAATTAGCATTCTTTGTTTATTCACTCCTTTCTTTGAATGTTCAGCATCACAAGCTTCCCAACTTATACTAACCATTCCAAATGAATACCTTTCATAATAGTATTGGACATAAGTACAATTTTCCCACCTCACATCAATAGAGATGATGCCTTTACTTTCTAATTCTTCTTGCAAGGCTAAATCTAATTGTTCTATGTATGATGAAGCATATCCACGCTTATTTTTAACGAAGTCAGTTTTTAATCTCTTTTCCGTGAGTTCATTCCATTCTTCCATATTGGAATTAATCATCTTTATTTTTTCCTCTACAAGTTGTTCTCGTTCGGTTGGCTTGCAGGAAAATAAAATCAAACACATCAAAAGGCAAAAAAAGTAACTTTTCATAAGATTTATATTTGTTCCATTATATCCTTCAAAGCAACTATTTTCAAGTTAACTATATTTTTAAAATCTGCATCGTTATTGGTAAGTAGAGTTTCATCTTTTAGCAAAGTAGTGGCAGCAATTATTGAATCTCCTAAAGACATTTTCCTTTCTTGTCTCAACTGAGTAGCTTTATTTATAATTTCTCCACTAATAGGTATTTGCTTGACTACCTCAAAGAACCGTTCAAATATTTCTCTTTCATCTTCTGTGAGTTTATTGTACCCCAAAACCTCCAGTTTCGTAATAGCAGAAACTGCCAAATCATACTCATTTTCTCTTAAAAACTCACGGAGCTTTTCGTAATTCGGCTGTACTGCATAAATCACAATATTGCTATCTAATATCATTTTCTTAAAATTAATCTCTAAAAGGTAATTTACTATCAATTCTAGTTTCTCGTTGCCAATCAGAAGGATTTTGTATAGATGAAACTCCTCCTTGTTCAGCTAGTTTGTCTAACCAAAACAGTGGAGATGATTGACTTTTAGCTTGCGAAGTATCTTCTATCTTTTCAGATTCTTGAATAATTTTCACTTTAAAACGCTCAAGGATAGCCAATAAAATATCTACATCAGCAGGGTTTTCTATTTCTATTTTTAATTGCATTGCTAGGCTAATTTAAAAGAACTAACTTATTTGTCTTACATAAAGATACAAAAAAACAATTTTTCATACTACATTTGCATAAAATCCAACAGTTCTTAAAACGTCAAAAATAGTGAATTACCTCAGTACAAGAAAAAATGATGAAAAGGTTTCTTTCAGAGAAGCTGTCATCAACGGACTTACAAAAAATAGTGGTTTGTATTTTCCAGAGAATATTCCTTCTCTACCTGTTTCTTTTTTTGAAAATATAGAAAGCAAAGAAGATCACGCAATTGCTTTTGAAGTATTAAAGCCATTTACGAAAGGGTCTTTAAACGATGAGCAGCTTGGGCAAATCATTTCCGAAACGCTTAATTTTCCTTTGCCTGTTGTGAAGGTAGAAGACAATATTTTTTCCTTAGAACTCTACCACGGTAATACGCAAGCCTTTAAAGATGTAGGCGCACGTTTTATGTCTAGGTGTTTGTCTCATTTTTATAATGACCATAGCCAAAACGTAACCATTTTAGTAGCCACTTCGGGCGACACAGGAAGCGCAGTAGCCAATGGTTTTTTTGATGTGAAGGGAATTGATGTCAAGATTTTATTTCCTAAAGGAAAGGTAAGTCCGTATCAAGAATTTCAGATGACTACGCTAGGCAAAAACATTCAAGCCATAGAAGTAGAAGGAACATTTGACGACTGCCAAAAACTGGTAAAAGAAGCCTTCAACGACACAAAACTAAGAGAAAAAGTAACTTTAAGCAGTGCTAACTCTATCAATGTTGCTCGCCTATTGCCTCAAATGCTTTATTATTTCTTGGCATACAAACAGCTTAAAAAACAAGGCGTTTTAAAAGATAAAAAACTCATCGTTTCTGTACCTTCTGGAAATTTAGGCAACGTTACAGCTGGACTGTTAGCTAAAAAAATAGGCTTGCCGATTGAACATTTCATTGCTGCACACAACGCCAACGATACATTTTATAATTACCTCCAAACAGGAAAATATGAGCAAAAACCTTCTGTTCAGACATTTTCTAATGCAATGGACGTAGGCAATCCAAGTAATTTTGAGCGTATAGAATATCTCTATAAAAGCAATGTAGAAGCTACAAAAAAAGACATTTCTGCCTTCACAGTAGATGATGAGAAAACGATTGAGGAAATAAAAAATTGTTACGACAAAAATAGCTACTTGCTAGACCCACATGGTGCAGTTGGAAAATTAGCTCTACACGATGTTTTGAAAGATGATGAAATCGGATTGTTTTTAGAAACGGCACATCCACAAAAGTTTTCAGAAATTATTCAAAAGGCTATTCCAAGTTATAAATCTGAAAAGGTAGATTTATCAAATGCTAAAAAGTTATCTATCGAAAACGATTATGATAAATTGGTGGACATTATTTTGAAGTAAGCATTTAAACCCTAAGGGACTATGAAGCCCCTTAGGGTTTTTGTTTTCTTACTTTTTCCAGTTTTGAAGCCTATCTAAATAAAGATACGATTCTACAAATTTTCGATGTTCTTTACTGCTGAGTTTTTCCAAAAGCTCTAAAGAAGAAATATAAGAAGCTAAATTTCCATTTGAAGACAAAAATTTTCCATCCTCCATATAACTTATTTTTCCATCATTTTGCACTTTGAGATTAGGATAATTTTTCTGTAATTCTTTTCCACCACCAATCCAAGTAACAATTTTCTTTCCGTCTGCAATTCCAGATTCTCCAATCAAAGTAGCTCCAGCACAATTACTTACTGTATAATCTGTATTTTGATTTTGCTTTTTTATAAATTCCACTAAATTCCTATTCTTGACTTGTAGGCTCATATCATAAGCACTCGGCACAATAAGAATATCTAATTTTGGAGCATTTTCTAAAATATAATCGGGAAACATTTTTAGTCCTTCTTCACTTGTAATGACTTCATATCTTTCGGCAATTGTAATGACATTAAAAAGTTGCTTTCCATCTTCACTTTGTTTTGTAAAAACGTCCATTGGCGCAGTCAGTTCTGTTGTCAAAACGTCGTCATACATCAATAAACCAATGATAGGCAAATCAGGGTTTAATGACTTTAGATGTTGAGCTAATGAATTTTTGGAGCTTTCATCTAATGAAAAAGAAGTATTTTGACTATTTTTAGTATTTGGACTACAACTTGCCAAAGAATCCAAATTCATAGAAGAATCTATATTCGTAAGATTATTTTTTGTTTTGTTTTGAGAGGTACAACTAAATAAAATAAAAGTTGCAAATAGAATATTTAGAAATTTCATTGTTTAATGGTTTGATGTAATTAATGTTTTCAACAAAGCTACTGGCTTTCTCTTACAAAAAACTTAAACTGGTTTAAGAAAGATAATTAGTATTTACTATGTCCTTTTATTTCTCAACTGACTCAAATACTCTGGTGTCAAGCCTAGATACGTTGCTAATAAATATTGTGGTACTCGCTCTACAAAATCAGGAAACTGCCTTCTAAACTCAAAGAAAATTTCTTCTTTTGAATAGTCAAACATGTATTTTACTCTCATTAAAGAAGCTCCATAGGATTTCTGATAAACCATTCTAAAATATGTTTCTAGCTGTGGAAAGTTTTTTAATAACTCGTGCTGACTTTGATAATCAATAGCTAATACTTCAGAATTTTCGATGGCTTGAATACAAAATTCAGTAATGCTTTGCTGTTCAAAAGCTAAATAATCAGTAAGCCACCAGTTTTCAATAGCAAATTGAATCGTTTGTTCTGTACCTTTTTCATTGACGAAAAATAGGCGAACACAACCTTTAACAATAAAATAGTTTGAAGTACATTTTTTACCAATTTCTAATAAAATGTCTTTCTTTTTTAGAGTTTTTAGTTCAAAATACGAAAGAATTTTAGGCATTTCCTTTTTATCTATAGATATAAATTTATTCAAGTGATGATATAATTCTTCTTGCATTTTGAATAGAAATATTTTATTACTCTAATTTTCCTTTATAAATTTTATTATTTCATCATATCGCTTGCTCCAAGGAAAAAAATATTGTACCATCATCGGAACGTGCTTTTTATTCAGTAAAATAGCCTCAACATTTGGTTGAAACTGCTCTAAAGAATCCAAAAAATGCTCATTCGAAACAATAATGGATTTATAGGTTTTCTTTCCTAAGTAAAGCATAATGGGTGGTGTCTGCTTATCAATATAGTAAATTGGTGATGCATTTTTCCATGTTTTTGCGTCTTTTGTCCAAGTTGTATCGTAATTGCTATTGCTTGTCGGTGGATTTTCTTGGAGATAATTATACATATCTAGTCCTGCTGCATCATTCAAAATTAGCCCAGAAACTGTATTATCTTTTACACCATATTTTGGATTCATAGTAGAAAGTGCAATCAAATGCCCTCCTGCTGAATGTCCTGTAAGAAAGATTTTATTTGGGTTTCCGTTATATTCTTCAATGTTATTTTTTGTCCATTGTACGGCTGCCGCAATTTGCTTTGCCATATCATCATAATTTGCCTTCGGACTAAGCGTATAACCCACCACTACCGTAACAATTCCTTTTTTAGCGAAATTTCTACCGAAAAAACTATACGTTTTCTTGTCTCCACTATTCCAATTTCCACCATGCACAAAAATCAAAACAGGGAGTTTTTGGTTTTTCGTATCAAACTTTTTACTATGTTTTTTCAGATTCTTTGGAGAAAAAATATTGAGTGTAGGCAAAGGCTCATCTGATGTTTTTTCTGAAACTGGTTTCTCTAAATAGGACACATTTTCGTACTTATTAGAAGCACAGCCAAAAAATAACATAAGAGGAAAAGAAATTAAAAATAGAGGTGAAAAAATGGATTTCATAAAATGGGGTTATGTTAAATGATAAAACACTAACACCTTTGACAACATAAAGTTATTTGATTCACTGAAAGGAAAGTTTAAGATTTGTTTTTAAATGCTATTTTTCTGTATTTTGAAATAAAAAATTATGAGATATACAGGAGAAACACTAGAAAAACTAGAAAATATCTTCGAACTGGGAGGATATAAGGTGCGTTACGAAAAAGGTAATTTTCGCTCTGGAGCGTGCTTAGTAAAAGGAATGCCTATTATCGTCGTCAATAAGCACTTTACTAACGAAGGAAAAATAAACTCACTTATAGAAATTTTGAAAGACATAAACGAACAAATAGAGTTTAAAAACTTTATGACAGACGAGCTTCAAAACGACTTTGAGAAATTTTTAAAACATGAACCAAACTAAATTAAATGATAAGTGGTAAGTTATAAGTGATAAATGAAATTCGACACTTTTTATCTGATAAATTTCCATTTTCAATGCCGTTGTTGGTGTCTCCACCAACGACAAACAACAACTTTATGATAGACTTTTCACACTTTACGCTTGATAACGGCTTACGTGTTTATATCCACGAAGACAAAACAGTTTCTATTGCTACGGTAAATATTATGTATGATGTCGGTTCAAGAGACGAATCGCCTCATCGCACAGGCTTTGCACACCTTTTTGAACATTTGATGTTTAGTGGTTCTGCCAATATTCCCAACTTCGATACGATTGTGCAACAAGTGGGAGGTTCAAACAACGCCTATACTTCGCCAGATGTAACCAACTATTACACCGTCGTTCCTGCGCCTAATGTAGAAACTGCCCTTTGGCTAGAAGCTGACAGAATGCTATCTCTTTCCTTTGACCCAAATGCACTAGAAGTGCAGCGAAAAGTAGTGATTGAAGAGTTCAAACAGCGTTATCTCAATCAGCCTTATGGCGATATTTGGCTACATTTACGTCCTTTGGTGTATCAAAAACATTCCTACAACTGGGCAACGATTGGAAAGGAAATCAAACATATCGAAGATGCTACTTTGGAGGAGGTAAAATCTTTTTTCTTCAAACATTACCGACCAGACAATGCGATTTTGGTAGTGGCAGGAAATGTAGAGAAATACGAAGTAGAAAAAATGGTAAAAAAATGGTTTGGTGATATTCCGAAAGGCAACCGACCGATGCGAAACCTAGAAAAAGAACCACCCCAGACAGAAGCCAGACATAAAAAAGTAACAGCAAAAGTTCCTTTGAATGCCATTTACAAAGCCTACCGAATGGGAGACCGAAACGCTGCCGATTACTACGCTACCGATTTGGTAAGTGATGTTTTGGGAAGAGATAAATCAGCTCGTTTGTATCAGAAATTGGTAAAAGAAAAAGAAATGTTCAATTCTATTGGCGCATACATTATGGGTTCGGTAGATGAAGGACTTTTGGTTATTTCTGGCAAACTAAATCCTGCCTACACGCCAGAACAAGGCGAAGAGGCTATCCAAACTGTCATTGATAATTTCTTAGAAAATGAAATTTCAGATGAAGAGCTTCAAAAAGTAAAAAACCAAGCCGAAGCCTCACACGTTTTTTCAGAGGTAGAAGTCTTGAACCGTGCGATGAATATTGCTTACTATGCTCTTTTGGGAGATGTGGACAGGGTAAATCAGATTTCTGAAAAGGTTGCACAAGTTACAAAACAAGACCTCATGACGGCTGCCAAGAAAACTCTTCGTAAAGAAAATTGTAGTACGCTTTATTACTATGCTGAAGAATTGAGTTCGGTGGCTGGGTAAGGTAGGTTTTGCTTTTTTAGTGTTGCTTGAGCTCAAAAACAAATAAATTTGGAGAATTATATCCAATAAAACTTAACATGGTGAAATACATTATTTTATTGTTGCTATTTCTAATCAACATCTATCCTAGTATAGCTCAAGATGATTATTATAGATTATTTCCTAAAAAAGCTGTCATATATGGAAATACGTATGAGTACGATAGTATAAGGCAGTATTATTTTAGCAAAGATAGTGTTTATCAATATGAACCAGTACAAAAAATTTTCGTTAATCCAGAGAGCATTGATGAATGGAAAAAACAGCAAATAGAAATGGATAGTCTTAACGAAAAATTTAAGAGGATACATAATTCTATGGATGTGATACCTCGGGTTCGGATTCCTGAATTTATTTATTACAATTCTTTTATGGACTCTCTCAATACAAAGTATGAACAGATAAAAGACCTTTCTAATTTTTATAATTTGTCTAATTCAGATATAGGTGTTTTAGCTCAATACTGCAACGTCATTGATAAGCACATGTTTGAGAATAAGATGGTGTCTAAGTATAAAAATAATAACCCTAAATACTGGATTATTCCGAAAGTAGCTAATGATTTTAAAGTAAAATTTGATAGTCTTTTTGATGATTTTTGTAGAAAAAATAGACAGGCTTATTCTTTAGAAAGACCTAAGGCTCTATTTACACAAACACTAAGTATAGCTGGATATGGTGGATTTGAAGTGCTTATAGATTTCTACAAAACTTGTCCTATAAAAAGTGAGTGTTTAAAAGATGAGAAAGTGATTATGTTAAAACCTTATACTATAACTTACTGTATTTTTACTATAGCTGGATATGGAACACCTATTATAAAAGGATGGCCCAGAGAAGACTAAACACCACTAGCATTATCAGCCTTTCTATCGCAGTAACCAAATAAACACAGTTATAATCGACACAAAGGTAGCTTTCGTCTAATTTCTGATAGAATTAAATAGATTTTTGTCTTATTTTTGATTTTAAGGCAAAACTATTGTAGTTTGTCTTGCACAACCACGAAAACCCTAAGGGTCTTGAAGACCCTTAGGGTTTAGCAAACTATTTTACTCTATGTTCAAGTTTCTCAATCATGTTTCTATAAAAACCAAAGTAGTAGCATCTATTATGATAGCGACTATTATTGCCCTCATAACGGCTTTTTCGGCGTTTGTGATTTATGATTTGATTGACTACAAAACCGAATTAGAAACAGGATTGCGTGATAGAGCGCAAATTATTTCAAGAGATAATTATTTACCTGTCAGTTTCGCCCAGCCCGAAAATACAGAAAGCCAGTTGAAAGATTTGTTTGCTTCTGACCCTAATATTTTGGCAGCACAAGTATATGACACGCTGGGAAATCTGTTTGCAAAATATGAACGCTTAGATATTAAAGTGAATCCTGAATATAAAGAACCTCCTCATACAGAATTTGACTTACTCAAAAATCAAATGTCGGTGCATCATCGAAGAGAAGTAGAATTAGGTAGTTTCAATGAAAACAATACGACAGGACTTTCTGTAGATAATCGTCCTCCAAAATACCCAACAGTATATTTGCTTTCCAACCTTGACCGTTTTTACGACCGTCTGCAACGTTATGCACTTATTACAGGACTAATTCTACTGACTGTTTCCCTGCTGACATATTTTATTGCTATTCGCTTGCAAAGGCTTGTTTCGAAACCGATTTTAGACCTTACAGCGCAGACCAAACAAATTGCACAAGAAAAAGTCTATTCTACACGTATAAGCAGAGGCGACCGACGAGATGAAATCGGAACGCTAACAGAAAGTTTTGATGATATGTTGGCTCAAATCGAACAGCAAAATTTAGCTTTAGTCTTAGCAAAAGAACAAGCCGAACAATCTGCCAAAGCAAAAGAGCAATTTTTAGCAAATATGAGCCACGAAATCCGTACTCCTATGAATGGCGTTTATGGAATGTCGGAGCTTTTACTAGATACTTCGCTCAATAATGTGCAGTTAAAATATGTCAATGCCATCAAATCGTCTGCTGACCATCTTTTGGTTATTATCAATGATATTTTAGATTTGTCTAAGATTGAATCGGGTAAAATTTCTTTTGAAGAAAGTCCGATAGATTTTTATCCTATTGTGGAAGGACTTATCAGTAGCATCAAGGTAAAAGCAGATACAAAGAAGGTTAGACTTAGAAGTAAAATCAGTCGTGATGTTCCTGCTCGTTTTGTGGGTGATGAGGTGCGTTTGAGACAGGTTTTGCTCAATCTTTTGGGAAATGCTGTCAAATTTACACATAAAGGAGAGATTACCATTGGCGCAGAACTCGTAGATGAAGATAAAAATTCTGTTGTACTGCATTTTTATGTAAGCGATACAGGAATTGGTATTCCAGAGGAAAAAATACAAGACATTTTCACAATGTTTACGCAAGCTAGCAGCGATACCACACGAAAATACGGAGGTACAGGCTTAGGATTGGCAATTTGTAAGCAACTTGTAGAACTTCAAGGAGGAGAAATTTTTGCAAAAAGTAAAGTCGGACAAGGTAGTACATTTGCTTTTCAAATTCGTTATAAAAAATATACAGAAGTTAGTCAGCCCATTCAGCAGAGAGATAGAAATGGACAAATTCCAGATGTTTTGCGTGATGCTATTCATTCTGAATCTCAAAAAGAAATTATTGACAGTACAAGTATTGTTAAGCCAAAACCAACTAATAAAATTCTTTTGGCAGAAGACAATGAAATCAATCAGCTTTTAGTGGTAACAATGTTGAAGAACTGGGGCTATGATATTCATGTGGCATTTAATGGAAAAGAAGCTGTCGAAAAATTGCAGCAAGAAAAGTTTAATTTGGTCTTGATGGATGTACACATGCCAGAAATGGATGGCTACCAAGCTACCAAAATTATAAGAGAATCCATTTCAGAAGACCTCACTATTATTGCCATGACAGCATCAGCACTCAAAGGAGAAGCTGAAAAATGTATCGCTGCAGGAATGAATGACTACATCGCAAAGCCTTTTAACAAAGAACATTTCAAAGAAAAACTAGCTAGTTATCTTAGAAAAGAAGCCTAGAACATTAACCTCACAACCGTCTACGAGCTAAAAGCATCATTAAGGTAAGAAATAAACTATATAAAAAAAGCAACCTCAAACGAGATTGCTTTTTTGAATTCATGAAGAGGTTTAATGTGCTATTTATTATGATTATCTAACATAATAGGTTTCATATGTTGATTTATCTTCGCCTATTACCTGCAAAAAGTATGTTCCTTTTGGAAGTTTGGCTAAGTTGATGCTGTATTTTACTTTTTCAGCAGTAATTCTTTTCTCGTGCAAAATGTTGCCCTGCTCATCAGTAAGCATTACTGTGATTATACCTTTATTGTTTTCAATATTTGCTATGGCTTTATTCTCTACTTTTGTAGAGAAAGTAGTTTTGAAGATATTTTTAACGCTGCCTTCATCAAACGATGAGTTAGCAAAAGAACTAAAAGATAAAGAAAGAGTAAAAACAGTAGCGAAGATAAATTTTGAGATATTCATGGTTTTTTTATTTAATTATAATTTATTACTTATTTGATTATTTTTAAATT
>NZ_JAHDIG010000074.1 GCF_020630935.1 Bernardetia sp. | reverse complement strand
TCTAATCTGTTTTAAACAAATAAAAACCTTATTTTTAATCCCGAGTTCACGTTAAAAAAGCAATAGACTTCAAAAACCTATTGCTTTTTTTGTGATTTGTTTGAAAAACTCTTAGTTCAACTTATCCTTCTTATTCGGATTTTGATTGGTTTTCTTTTTCTTTGTCTCAGCGTCAGCTTTGGCTTGAGCTTGTTGTTCTTGTGCTTGTGCCATTGCATCTTGCATACGTTGCATAAATGAAGAGCCTTTCTTACCACTCTTTTTCTTCTCTTCTCTACGCTTTTCTAGCTGTTTTCTGATTTTGTCTTCATCTACAAAGAACTTACGAATTACGAGTGTCTGTGTAAGAGTAACTAAGTTTGAAGTTACATAATAAAGCGTCAGACCAGCAGGGAAAGAGTTTAAGACAAACATAAACATAATTGGCATTCCGTACATCATCACTTTCGGATTGATAGGAGAGTTTGCCATAGAAGTTTGTTGTGTACTTACGCTTGTTACCAAAATTTGTGACGCTGTCATCATCAGCGTAAACAAACTTACGTGGTCGCCATAGAAAGGAATATTGAAAGGTAGATTCAAGATAGAATCATAGGTAGAAAGGTCACTTGCCCACAAGAAAGATTCGTTTCTAAGCTGAATTGCACTAGGGAAGAAGGTAAAGAGTGCAAAAATAATAGGCATTTGTAATACCATAGGCAAACATCCACTTAGTGGATTGACCCCAAACTCACTATTGAGTTTCATCGTTTCTTGTGATTGCTTGGCTTGGTCGTCTGGATATTTCTCTTTGATTTTATTGATTTCTGGTTGTAAAACCTTTGTTCTAGCTTGTGCTACATACGATTTGTAAGTAAGAGGAGCTAAAACCATCTTGATAAGGAATACCATTACTATAATCAAGATTCCGTAATTTTCAATGAATTTTTCTAAGACATTAAACAATGGAATAATGATATATAAACTTATTGGTTGTAAAATAGCCCAACCTAAGTAGGTGTTTTCTTGGAAACCTTCTGTTACGGCTTTGTTGATGTCGTGTTTGTTTGGACCAAAATAAAAACGTGCTTTTGCATCAGTCGTGAGTGAAGAGATAGGTAGAGTAGCTTCCACTTTCAAGGTTTTGATAGTAGAAGAATCTTGCTCATTGACAGCATCCGAACCAATAACTAACTCCTCAAACTGCTTATCTGTAATAAGAGCAGCATTGAAAAAGCGTTGTTTCATCGAAAACCAAGTAACAGGTTGCTCTAGTGGCTCTGATTTAGCATCATTGCTTCCTTTGCTTAAATAGTCAAAATCTTCGTCAGTAGTGTAATAATTTACTGTTGTTTCTCTTCTGTCTAATTCAATATTTTGGTCGGTGCGCTTGATAGCATCTTTCCACGAAAATTGTAAAGAATTACTAGAAGCATCCGTTTTGACAGCATAAAAAAGCTCAAAACCATCTTTTGGCAGCGAGTAAGTAATTTCTAAAGGCTTTCCATCTACTTGTGTTGTGAAAGTAACCTTATCTTTTGTAGCATTCTGAACAGCAAAACCAAGTTTGTCTATTCTAACACTTCCAGAAGAAGTAGGCATAGAGAGTTCCATCTGACTGCTCTTTTCGTCTAAGAGAATCAAAGGCTTTCCATCAAAAGTTTGATAGTTTTTGAGTTCTACATTTAAGATTTCTGCACCCAAAGAAGATAGAGCCACTTTGATGTTATCATTTTCCAAGATGATTTCCTTTGCATTTGCAATCATTGCTTGGGTAGCTGAATCTAATTCTACGTTTTGCCCTGTTTCGGTATTTTGTCCATTTTGTTGGGCTGCAAGAGTTTCTTGTGCTGTTCTGATGCTGTCTTGTATTTGCTCAGTACGCTGTTTTGCAGCTTGTTCTTCTTGGCTAGGACTGAAAAAGAACATATATGCAATTAGCAATGCTGACATCAAGACGAGTCCGATGGTTTGATTTTTATCCATTTATATCTAAAGTAAATTAATTTTTGTTCCTTTTATTTGAAAGGATAATTTTTACGGAACAAACTTTTATCCTTTGTATAGAATAATTCAGAAAACTGTCAAGTCGTCCGAAAAATTCAGTATTTCTTGTCCTCGCTCTAAAGAGTAAGCTACTTCTCGCTCTAAAGTGTGAACTACATTTCATTCTAAAGAATGAGCTACAATACGCTTTTCTAGTGCAGCCTTTATAAAGCCAACAAACAAAGGATGAGGACTAAGAGCCGTACTTTTGAGTTCTGGATGAAACTGAACACCTACAAAATAAGGATGTTCGTCTTGTTTCATCTCTACAATTTCTACTAAGTTTGATTCTGGATTAATGCCTGTTGGAAGAAGTCCTGCCTTTTCATATTGCTTTAAAAAAGTATTGTTAAACTCGTAACGATGGCGATGACGTTCGTGTATGAGGTCTTTTCCACCATAAATTTCGGAAGCCAACGATTTCTTTTTAAGCTGACAAGGATATGCACCAAGACGCATTGTACCTCCTTTTGTTGTGATATTTTTTTGCTCTTCCATCAAGTCAATGACAGGAAACTCTGTTGTTGGGTTCATTTCTGCCGAATGTGCGCCTTCTAGTTTCAAAACATTTCTTGCAAACTCTACCACAGCGACTTGCATTCCCAAACAGATTCCAAAAAATGGAATTTTATTTTCTCTAGCATATTTTACTGCCAACACTTTTCCTTCAATTCCTCTATCTCCAAACCCAGGGGCAACCAAAATGCCGTCCATATTTTCCAAATGCTTCTGAACATCTGCATCAGAATCTAAATCTTCTGATGAAACCCAATGTAGTTTTACTTTTGTTTCTGTCTCTGCTCCTGCATGAATGAAAGACTCTACGATAGACTTATACGCATCAGGAAGTTCTACATATTTTCCAACGAGTGCAATTCTGACTTCATCTGTTGGGTTTTTGAGTTTTCCCAAGAAATGTTTCCACTCATCTAAATGTGGTGTGCTATCTGTTGGAAGTCCTAATTTTTCTAATACAATATCATCTAAATGTTCTTTTCTCATCAGAAGTGGAACATCATAAATAGTGTCAGCATCAATAGATTCGATAACAGATTTGATATTTACATTACAAAACTGTGATATTTTTCTACGAATATCATCTGGTAAAGAATGTTCTGTACGACACACCAAAACATCTGGTTGAACGCCTTGCTCTGAAAGCATCTTGACAGAATGTTGAGTAGGTTTGGTTTTAAGCTCTTTGGCTGCACTCAAGTAAGGCACTAACGTAAGATGAATAACAAGTGAGTTTTGCTCTCCAAGTTCCCAACGAGCTTGGCGCACAGCTTCCACAAAAGGAAGTGATTCAATATCGCCCACACAACCTCCAATTTCTGTGATAATAATATCGTATTTTCCTGTTTCGCCTAAAAAATAAAAGTTACGTTTTATCTCGTCAGTAATATGAGGAATTACTTGAACAGTCTTACCCAAAAAGTCGCCTTTTCTTTCTTTGTTGATGACAGTATTATAGATTCTGCCAGTCGTTACATTGTTTGCTTGCGATGTACTCACATTTAGAAAACGCTCATAATGCCCTAAATCTAAGTCAGTTTCTGCCCCATCGTCTGTTACATAACACTCGCCGTGCTCATACGGATTGAGAGTTCCAGGGTCAATGTTGAGATAAGGGTCAAATTTTTGAATAGTAACGGAAAAGCCTCTGGACTGCAATAGTTTGGCAAGTGAAGCTGAAACGATGCCTTTACCTAGTGAGGAAGCTACACCTCCCGTAACGAAAATATATTTTGTTTTGCGTGGAGAAGGAGAGGCTGTGTTTTTTGTGTTGTCTTTGGATGATTTGGTCGTACTCATAATGTTTTGCAAACAAATAAACGAAAACAGATAGGCAGAATAGAAATATGTTTTCTAGGTCTGCTTTTGTTCTCGCTTGTTTTTAAAGAACTGTAATAGAATGAATTACAAGAAAGTCCTTATTTTTAATGCTGCAAAATTACGAAAAAAAAATGTATTAATTCAATTTGTAATTCTCAAACCTACAGTCTGTATTCCTTCCAGAGAATCTTGACGCATCATCTGTTCTAACTCTATTTTATAAATGCCCTTTTCTGAAAAATTGAAGTTAGGCTCTAATTCAAACTCTCTATTATATACTTTTCCAAAGCCTTCTCCCAATGGTTTTCCTGTCTTACAGTCGAAGAGCGTATCTGACTTCATTTTTTGAGTAAGCAGTTTGCCTGTGGGTGAAAATATTTTATAGCGTACATAAGAATTGCAGTAATCATAATCTAATGTATAACGCAGATGATAGTAAATAGAATGGTTTTGGGTATCATCTATGCTTACATCAAAAGATTGTAAATTATTGGCTTCCCAAAAACCATTTTCCAACTCCTTATGATTTTCGTATAGGCTATCACTTCCACAAGAGGACAATACAAGTAGAACAGAAAGGGAAAAAACAAGGAAAGCAACTTTTTGGAATAATGACATAATAAAAGGTGTCTTGAAATAAATTGAAATGTATCTTCTAATCAACGTAAATCAATACAAATTATTCTTTACACAGATTTTTAAAAAATGTTATTCATAAGCCGAAGCTATCCAAATTTGAACTTTCTGACCTACAATAACTTTTGTTCCTGCTGCAGGTTTTTGAGAGATAACTGTTCCTACTTCTTTTCCTTCTACTTTTTTATAATATACTTCTACGTCTAATCTACTTCCTTCTATGAGTAACTTAGCATCTTCCCCATATTGCCCAATATAGTTTCCAAATTCGAAACTATCATTATTATTGCCTTCTGCAATGAAAAGTGTTATGGGTGTTCCCTGTGGTATGTACACTCCCTTCTCTAAGTCTGCTTTTTCATACTCTGTTCCATCTACAGCTATTTTCAAGACAACATTTTTTGCGCTATTTTTTACAAATTCTTTTTTTCCTACTTTGAGTTTTACATTCTCAATTTGTGTAGTTGCACTTGTATAAGGAAAATCTATAATTTGTGGAATACGTGTTTTGGGAGGCGTTGCCGAATTGATAGTCAAGTATATTTTTCTATTAATTTTGACTAATGAGTTGTTGGTTGGATTTTGTTGTAATACCGTGAGTGGTGGATAGTCTGGATTATACGAAGTATCAGCAATTTCATAACGCAAATCACGTTTCTCTAAGAAGTTTTCTACCTCTTCTATCTTCATTTTATTCAAATCAGGCACACGAATCGTAACATCATGATTGGTTGTATTAGGCAAATACATATAAAAGAACGCATACAAGATAATAGCCACCAAAAGCCCCATTAATACCAAGTGAATAAACAAGGTAGAGTAGTGATTGCGAGTAAGGTAGTAATGCGTTTTGTGTTTTACCTCCTTAAAATTTATGTTTTCCTTGAGATTTTTGAAAAAATTTGTGTCCATTTTTATTTGCAAAACGTGATTAGATAATCTACAAAAATACAATATTCTGTTGTATTCTTGACGCTATATAAAGTAAAAAGATAAAATTTAGTTTTCTTCTAGTATCTTTTTTTTGATATTTTCTTGTAAAATCTGACTAACTGTTTTATACTCTTCCATCATAACATTTAGTTTGCGTTCTATTTCATTGAATACAAACTGCATTACAGACTGAATCAGTGTTTCTGAAAGTTGTATTGAAGTGGTTGCTTCTTGAAGCGATTTGTTGTCTAAGCTTTCTACAAACTCTTCTGTGATTTTATCTAGCCTTTTCTGGGCTAGGTATTCTATTTCTTTTACTACCTGTAAAAAATTCATAGATTGCTTCATTGACTCTTTTGCAGCACGGTTTGGTTTGGTTTGAAAATTCCAATCTTCAAAATCTTTAAAAAGCTTAAACCTTAATTTATTTGTCTCAGCGTCCATATGATTTCTAAGATGTATCATTACTCCCATTAATCCTTTATTTGCCAAGAATTTTTCTAATGCTTTTTCCACTTCATCGTCCACATAATCCGTAAAGATAGATTGAAATTCATCTTTAAAATTAGTCGCTATAATCTTCTCTACAAAGAGTTCAAAATTAGATTTTAATTCTAAATCTATCATTTCTTGTTGGCTATCATGCACAAGTTCATGTTCAGCTTCTTTTAGCTTTTCCAAAAACTCTGTCAGCTCTAACCATTTCATAAAATCAGTTTTACAATTCTCAAAAAGCCTTAGTTCTACTTGTTTCAAATCCTGTAAAGCCTTAAATTTTTCTGCATTTATTTTATCTTGAATTTGCTCTCTTGATATGTTCATTGTTAAGATTATTGAGGTTTTGATAGAAAAAAAGCCAACTATTATTCTAATAATTGGCTTTTTATAAAACTATGAAATGTTATTTCTTACTTATTTGCTTGTGCATCATTTGGGTTTCCTGTTGCTTTAGGCTCTAAATATACTTGTGAGAAATCTCTATACTGCATTGGATTGTTAGGAAAGTTTTTTACATAAGGCTGTAACAAACGATACCCCTCATCATACCACAAAACAATAACTGGAGCATCTCTCATCGCTAAATTTTCAGCTTGTGCAAAATACTTGATAGCTTCTTCTTCATTTACAGCATTCATTGCTTTATCATACAAAGCATCAAATTCTGGATTCTGATAACGAGACAAATTCGGATAAGAAACCGTACCGACCGTACTAGGAACATCTTTTCCATAGAACATACGAATAAATGCCTCTGGGCTAGGAAAATCTGCAATCCAAGAGAGTTTGATAAGTTGGAAGTTTCCTGTCATCATTTTGTCAGTAGATTGTGCCATCGGAACAATGTTAAGCTCTACCTCAACTCCCAAAACATCTTTTAAGTCTTTTTTGATTTCTACAGCTACATTCGTATTTCTGTCGCCTTCTGCATTGAGTTCTAACGTGATTTTAGGAAAATCAGTAGCACTTCTGTATCCTGCCTTATTGAAATAATAACGAGCAGAATCGGGATTGTATTCATAGCCATAAATATCGTCTGGATAACCTTTGTCTTTGAAAGATGGTGGGGTTATTCCGTGGTGTCCAGCTTCGTACGCTTCGCCTCCCAAAACATATTCAAAGATTTCGTCTTTATTGATAGCAAAAGAAAAGGCTTTTCGTATATCTACATTTTTGAATATTTCATCATCTGTCATAAATGTCAGAATCTGAGTTTGCATCTCTGGCTCGTGTTCTAATTCGAAAGGTAAAGACCCATCAGCACGCTGATATTCGTCTATGATATCGATGATATAATCTGTTGGCAGACGATAGACCATATCTAACTTATTTTTACGAAACTCAAAAAGCTCTGTTTTCTTATCTTTAATAAAATAAACTTTAACAGCATCAAGGTAAGGCAAACGGTTTCCAGCTTCATCTATTCCATGATAATTATCATTTCTTTTCAGAATTACTGAAATATCTTCTTCTATATCATCTAATAAAAAAGCTCCTGTTCCGATAGCCTTTCCTCCCATATCTACTCCATATTTTTCATAGGCTTCTTTTGGGAAAATATAAGTTTCTGGGCGAGCTAAATAGTTGAGAAATAAAGCATTTGGCTTTTCAAGAGTAATTTCAATCGTATGCTTATCAATAATCTTTATTCCTTCTATTTCTTGTGAAGGTGTTGCCCCACTAGCAGTAGCATCATAGTAGGCAACTGCTCCTTTTATAACGCCACCAATAACATGAAAACCTTGATTGTCTCGGCTTTGTGTAGCGAGTCTTGTAAGGCAATATTTTACATCTTCTGCTACAAATTCTCTTCCTTTGCCATCTGGAAAGGCTGCATCATTGTGAAAGAAAACGCCTTTTTTCAAGCGAATAGTATAGGTTTTACGGTCGTCGCTAAGTTCATAGCTTTCTGCTAGACTATTAGTTACTCGTAATGTTTTTGGGTCTAATTTGAAAAGTCCTTCATAAACTTGTGAAGCAATTCGGTAAGAATAAACATCAACAATATTTAGTGGGAATAAGGTTCTGAAATACTCTGTTTCGTTTACATTAAAAACTCCTCCATAGAATCTACCTCCCTTTGCTTCTCTCACATTTCCAGCTTCTGAAGAGCCAGAGTTAGTACAAGAAGTGAGCGATACACTAGAAAATAGGGCTAGAATTAAGAGTAAAGAATAAAGTTTGGTAGGTATTTGCTTCATACGAATGTGCCTTAAATAACGTTGAAGATGGAAAAAACTCAAAAGAATAATTATTTATAAGTAGGGTTGAATTTTAAATAGGTGTTACAGCTTAATCATATTTTTTAGAGCAAAAATATTCAACTCTCTTGAGAGAATAGAAATATATTAAACTTTTACAAAAACAATTTGTGTAAATAATTTAGCAAATCAAAAAATATGCATAGTTATTTATGTAAATATAGTGATTTTTGTCTTGTATTGTCAAACTAATTCGTATAACCGTCATTTATATAGCCTAACAAAATAAATAATACTACAAAGACAAGGATAATAAGACAGGACAATGGTCTGAATGGACAGCTTCTGAAAGGATTTGACAATCTGTCATATACTTTGAAAAGGGTTCTGAAATAAAATGATAATCTATACGCCAGCCTAAATTTTTTGCTCTACAATTATTTCGGTACGTCCACCAAGAATAATTGTGAGGTGCTTTGTTGAAGTTTCTAAACGCATCAATCATTCCTTTTTCTTCAAAATCGTCTAACCATTTTCTTTCTTCAGGTAAAAATCCCGAAGAGTTTTTATTTGTTTTTGGATTATGAATATCAATTTCCTTATGACAAATATTGTAATCGCCACATACTATCACATTTTCTTGTTCTGCACGAACATTTTCTAAATATGTATCAAATTCCTCTAACCACTGGTATTTGTATTCTTGACGTTTATCGCCAGAAGAGCCAGATGGAATATATACATTGATTACAGAAAAATTTGTTCCATTTATTTCAAAGTCGGCTCTCAAAACTCTTCCTTCCTCGTCAGACTGTTGCATATTTGAACCTTGTATGACTGAAGTAGGTTTTATTTTAGTAAGAATCGCTGTTCCACTATATCCTTTTTTTTGCGCTGAAAACCAGTACGAATCATAGCCTAGAGATTCGAAGAGTGCTTTATCTACTAGCTTTTCTTCAATTTTGATTTCTTGTAAACAGACAATATCTGCATCTGTCTCTTTTAGCCATTTCCAAAAATCTTTTCGTAGGGCTGCTCTAATTCCATTTACGTTGTAGGTGATGATTTTCATTTTTCTAAATTTTCAATTATGTTTTTTGAGAACACTAAAATAATAAAATACAGTAAAAGTTAAAGTTTTGGTTTGGGTAAGCTCAATTAGGGAAGCAAACAAATGTATTTTCTAGGAGTTGTATATATAGATTTTTTTTAACTAAAAAACTATTTTTTGATTTCAACTTTTTAAACTTTAATTTTTTATGAATACTATTATTCGCTTTAGTTTGATTTTGTGTTTTCTTCTTACTGTTTCTTTTTCTGTATCAGCACAGTTTATGGCAGATGCTGAATTTAATATTCTAAAAACAGGCTACAATAAAATTCAAGTTTCGGGTACAGAAGGCACTCGCTTCAATGTAGTAGAAGAAGGAAATGGTAATTTTGATAATCAAGCCTCATTTGCCTATCGTCTTCGTTTGGGGTATCGTTTCAAAAATCGCCACAATGTTTTTGGTCTTTTTGCTCCTTTGAGAGTATCTTATAATGGAAACTTTGAGCAGCCTACACGTTTTTTTAAACAGAATTTTTTACCCTTTACAGAAACAGATGTAAACTACCAGTTTAATTCTTATCGCTTGACCTATCGTTATGATTTTGTTGTAACAGATAGGGTACGTTTGGGTGCAGGTCTGACAGGAAAAATTCGTGATGCGTATATAGAAGTAGAACAAAACGGTATTTCTTCAAAGAAAACAAATGTTGGGTTTGTTCCTCTTATCAACCTGTATGCTTCTGTAAATGCTAATGAAAAGGTAGGTTTTATTTTGGAAGGAGATGGACTAGCTTCTCCACAAGGGCGTGCTTTTGATTTTGAATTGGCAGGTTTCTATAGATTGAAAGAAAATCTCAATCTTCGTTTTGGTTATCGTATTTTGGAAGGTGGTGCAGAAAACGATGAAGTATATAATTTTACGCTTATCAATTATGGTCTGATGGGGTTTAGCTATAATTTCTAATAGGATTTGACAAAAGATTTTGAATAAACATTTGATAGAAAATAATAGATTAAAAACACATAGGCTTATTTTTTGCCTTTTAGTTTTTGTCTTATCAGTAGAATATCAGAACTTTGTCAGTTATCTGATATAAAGCCTCATAATGAATTATTTCAAATCAATTTTATGAAAAACATACAAAAGCTAGTATATATATATGTGATTTTATTGGCGTTTGCTTCTTGTCAAACACTAGATTTAGAGACTGTACCCCCAAATTCTGTAGTAGTGCGACAAGGTAATACAAACATTCAAGACCAAAGTACAGTAATAGAATATGGAACGCACAGGGTTTTAAAAGATTCGGTTACTAAAAACTTTATGCTTACACATTCCAAAAATCAGATTTTGCGTTATAGCGAAATAACAAGTGATAGTCCAGATTTTATTGTAACAGTACAGAAAGATTCAAGTATATTATATCCGACACAATCGTTGCCTTTTTCAGTTACGTATGCTCCAACCTTGGGAGGAGAATCAATAGGAAAAATTAGCTTTTCTACCAACGACCCAGCCTTTCCTGTATTTAGTTTTAATGTAAAAGGTTTTGGCGTTGCACCTCCAGAAATTATTGGAAATAATACGCCTCAATTTGATGAACTCAATACTATTCCTATAGCTGGAGGAGACAATGGAACGCTCTTTACAGTAGAAGTTTATGTGGAAGACCCCTATGAAAGGATTAGTCCTTCATCTCTGCAAGTAGAAGTAGAAGCCATTTTTAGTAGCCGTGAGCGTCTTGAGCCTGTTCTATTAACACCAATAGAGATAAGTCAAGACAACAAACGTATTTTTTATACTTTTCCTATTCGTTTTGGGGAAAATAACTTTGTAGATTTACAAACTAGATTAGTTCTTGGAAATGGTGACATTTCTAATACTTTTCAAGTACGTGTAGAAAAACCAAATGATGCTAATTAAATCATCATCATAAAAAATAAGAGAAAAAGACATTTACTATTTAAGTGAATGTCTTTTTTGTTTGTAGTAGGCTGTATGGTTTATTTATCTATCAAAAAATTAATACTTTTGAGAAATTAAACGAATTATTTTTACTTTCTCTTGTTATAATGAATCCTTATAAATGGCTTTGGCTGGCAAGTATTTCATTACTTCCTTTTTTATTTATCAGAAATACACAAGTAGGGCAATTAGACCCTGTTCTTTTCAGAACTGTGGTATGGAGTATTTTCAATTTTTTAATAGTAGCTCTTGGTTGGAAAGAAATTTCTGTGTCTGTATTTAAAAAAATAGGTGTGCTTTCTTTTTTAGGGTATTTGGCACTTGCTATTTTAAGTTATTTGGTAGTGCATTTTTTATATTCCCCTTTTCAGCTAGAAGGAGTTTCAGAAATTATAAGACTTATCAACTGTTTTTTTTCTATTATTTTTTCTGTTCATTTTATTCAGCAAGAGAAAAAAAATATACATCTACTTACCAAAATTGTAGCTCTGCAAACAGTGGTCTTGGCAGGAGTAGGAGTTTTGCAATCTATGGAAATATTAGAAAATTGTGCAGAAGGAGCATCTCCGTGTGGTTTTCTGATGAATCGTAATCTTTTTGGTTCTGCTTTAGTGTTGGGTTTGCCTTTTATGCTCTTTGTTTTGAAAAACACTATTGAGAATGAGGAGCAACAGGAAAACAATTTTATCAATATTATCTTCAATTTGGTAGGGTTAAGTAGTATTCTGCTTGGAATTTATCTTTCTCAAACTCGTAGTGCATATGCAGCGACGGCTTTTATTGGACTTTTTTATGTACTTTATTTTTTACTTCATCTTCGTTTTCTCTACGTCGCAGTAGTAATTATAGTCTTGGGAAGTATAGGGAGTATTACGTATTACAAATATTCAATTCTCAATCCAGATAATTTTGGTTCAAATCCTAAAGAACAAAGTTGGAGAGACCTTACTAAGACAGATAGCCAAGCCGAACGCCTCTTAATGTGGGAAAAAACACTCTCAATGATAAAAGAAAACCCTATTTTAGGAGTGGGCTTTCAAAACTGGAAATACCAAATTCCAAAATATAGTTTGGAAGGACTTAGAAGCGAAAAAAATGAATTAAATGTACAACGTCCTCATAATGATTTTTTGTGGATTGCTGCTGAAAGTGGAATAATTACGCTGTTTATCTATCTTTTGATGATGGGATATATGGTGTATGTAGGAATAAAAAATAAAAATATTTTAGTACTGGTTGTATTTGCTTTCTTGATAGATTCTATGTTTTCTTTTCCAAAAGAGCGCATAGCACACAGTCTTATCTTGACAGTCAGTATGGGAGTAATTTTAGTAAATGATAAAAAATTACTTACTAAAAATAGTAATTTTGAAAAAATAGTAAATGACAAAGAGAATATAAAAGTAGAAGAAAAAGTAATTACAAAGCAGCCCAATCAAAAGAAGAAAAATAAAATAAAGCATAAAACAGCAACCCAACAAGCTATTCAGAAAGATGATGAAACACCTAAAATAGTCAAATCTACTGCTGATATTATTCCTAATTATGTAGCTTATCTTTCTCTGTTCGTTTTGGGGATTTGCGTGTATATTTCTTTTGTACAGAGCAATGACAAAGAAAAAACAATACAACTACTCTCTTATAACCAAAGTCAGAATTTTAATGCTGTTTTGCCTGTCGCTGACCAAATAAACAAATACTTTGTTCCTTCAGATTATTTTATAAATTCTGTATATATGCATAAAGGATATGCAAGTCTGAATTTAAAAAAACAAAAAGTTGCTAAAGAAGACTACTTGAAAGGTTTAAAGCAAATGCCGTACAGCATTGCTCTATTGAAGCAAGTAGCTATGCTTTATCAAAATGAAAAAAAATATGATAGTGCCATTTTTTATTATCAAAAAATGCAAAACGTAATTCCACATCTGCCCGAAACCTACCAACAGATGTATAACAACTATCTTTTGAAAGGAGATACAGCGAGTGCAAGAGAAATTATTAAAAAATGTCCAGCTCCTTGTAAATAATTAAGGCTTATTATAGAGTAAGGAGAATAAGATGTATATTTGCTGCATAATTTGCAGGGAATAGTATGTTTTAACTCAATATTAGCTTTGTCATGTATATTTATCAACAGACTGATTATCCAAACTTTACTTGGGCAGATGATAAAATTATTTTCATCTTGGGACAAGTCAGACACTTGCAAGGTAAAGTGATAGGAAAAATGGAACTTCTAGGTTTTGATTTACAAAAAGAGGCTACATTAGAAACAACAGTTTTAGACATATTAAAATCAACTGAAATAGAGGGCAAAAACTTAGATATTCAGCAAATACGTTCTTCTGTAGCCAAAAATTTAGGAGTTGAGATACAAGATGGTGTTTATGTAGAAAGAGATGTAGAAGGTGTAGTAGAAATGATATTAGATGCTACACAAAACTTTAGAGATACTCTGACAAAAGAACGCTTGTTTGCTTGGCATGCTTCTTTGTTTCCCACAGGAAGAAGTGGTATGCAAAAAATAGAAGTAGGCAGTTTTATAAAAGATACTAAGGGTAGAATGCAAGTGGTTTCTGGAGTATTGGGAAAAGAGAAAGTACACTACGAAGCTCTTGTTGCAACTGATTTAGAACGAGAAATCAATTCATTTCTAGCATGGCTCAATGATGAAAAAATAGAAATTGACCCTATTTTGAAGGCTGCCATTGCTCATTTTTGGTTTCTGACTATTCATCCCTTTGAAGATGGGAACGGACGAATCGCTCGTGCCATTGCTGATATGTTTTTAGCAAGAGCAGATGAAACAAATCATAGATTTTATAGTATGTCTGCCCAAATAAGAGTAGAAAGAAAAGAATATTATGCTGTTTTGGAGCAAACACAAAAAGGAACAGTAGATATTACGAACTGGCTAGAGTGGTTCTTAAATTGTTTGTTGAATGCACTACAAAATTCTGATGAAATAATAAAGAAAGTATTAAAAAAATATCGTTTTTGGACACAACACGCACAAACCAACTTTAACGAGAGACAAAAACTTATGTTGAATAAACTATTAGACAATTTCTATGGAAAGCTAACGACTTCTAAATGGGCAAAAATGACTAAATGTTCATCTGATACAGCATTGCGTGATATAAATGATTTGTTAGAAAAAAATATCCTCAAAAGACAAAAAGCTGGAGGAAGAAGCACGAGCTACCAGTTAAATGTATTAGACTAGGTAGTTTTTATTTTTTTAATGATAAAATTTTCATTTTAATTGTAACTAAAGTAATTTTATATCGTATATACCCATCAAAAAGACTTTTATAATGACTAAAAAATCACTTAAAAATAAATTGATGAAAGTTTTGAAAAGAACTTTCTATGTTTCTTTAGCTCTAATTATTATGCTCGGACTAGCTACCAACCTTATTTTAAGACAAGACAAATTCGGCAAACTTCCAAAAGGAGAACGTTTGGAACGCATTAAAAAATCTCCTAATTATAAAGACGGAGCATTTCAAAATATTCATCATACGCCAGCCTTAAGCGAAGATGCAAGTTATCCTGCTATGATGAAGGAGTTTTTCTTTGGAGATAAAAAACGCAATTCGCCAGCAGATAAAATTCCTTCTACCAAAATTGACTTATTTAGTTTAGATAAAAGTGAAAATGTTTTGGTATGGTTTGGACATTCGTCTTATTTTATGCAATTGGATGGTAAGACTATTCTTGTCGACCCTGTTTTTAGTGGAGCAGCTTCGCCATTTTCGTTTGCTGTAAAAGCCTTTGATGGGACAGATGTTTATACGACAGACGAGATTCCAGAAATAGACTATCTTTTTATTTCTCACGACCATTGGGATCATTTGGATTATGAAACTATTTTGAATCTCAAACCAAAAATCAAAAATATTTTTTGTGGGCTAGGTGCAGGAGCTCACTTTGAGCATTGGGGATTTGATATAGATAAAATTCATGAGGAAGATTGGAATACGAAAGTAGAGTTAGAAGAAGGTTTTGAGATTCATTTTACACCTACTCGTCATTTTTCTGGACGTGGTTTTAAGCGTAATCCTTCACTTTGGACTTCCTATGTTTTGAAAACACCAAACACACAAATCTATATTGGTGGAGATAGTGGTTACGATACGCATTTTAAAGAAATAGGCGATAAGTTTGGGACTTTTGATTTAGTTATTTTAGAAAATGGACAGTATGATAGAAGCTGGAAATACATACACATGATGCCAGAAGAAGTATTGAAGGCTGCACAAGATTTGAATGCAAAGCGTCTTTTTCCAGTTCATTCATCCAAATTTGCTCTTGCTAATCATGCTTGGGATGAACCTCTGACAAAAGTCTCATCACTCAATCAAGACTTAGAAAACCCTTTTTCATTGGTTACGCCAATAATTGGCGAAAAAGTAGAAATTCAGAATCTAAATCAGTCTTTTAAAAATTGGTGGGAAGAGTTAGAGTAAATTCTATTTAATTACTAGCTTTTCTTTGCCTTGCAGAATCCATTTTTTAGCTGTTTGTACAGAGTCAAGGTCAAAAAGTCTAATATTAATTTGTGAATTAAAGCTATTAATAGAACGCATAATAATATGAGTAAACGCAGTTTCAATAGGATTAAAAGAACTTATTGCTGCTGCGTATATATCTTTATTCTTTAAAATGGCGTAACCTTTAGGAACTACATAAGATACAAACCAAATTCTACTTTGAGCAGTTGTAGATTGTTGTTTGCTCAAATCAAATATAAAACGGCTGTATTTATACTTTTCTACTTCTTCTAAAAGCATAAGGTTGGTAATTGTATGAAAATCTTGGTCAATATCTCCACCTGCTTTTATATAAAAGTATTCCTGCTCAACATCTACATAGATTTGATAGAGCATGTTTCCTTTTTCTTTTTTATTCTCATAGATAAGTTTCATCAAAAAAGGTTAGAAAATAGTGTGAAAAAATGCTTTCAAAAGTATAAGGGCTTTGTTGATGTTGTTTGTATCAGATAAAACAAACTGTTTATGTATTATACGCAATAAATGTTTTTAGAGTTTTTTTATTATGATTACACATCAAAAAATCATAGTAAGTGCCAATTTCAAGTTATTTTGCTTTAAAAAGTGATTTAATTACGCAACATGCTGCTCTGTGTGAGCAGGGTTTGTAAAATTTGAAACCGTGTCCTGTGGTGCACAGGACACTAATCTGCGTAAGTCTAGTTACTTATGTTCCAATTCTACTACATAAAAAGCAACTGTTCCTCTTAAAGAACTGGTAGAAAATTTTACTTCATTTGGAAAATAAGTAATATTATTTGAACTGATTAATTTATTACCCAATACTTGTGTTAGGCTTTCTTTTATAGAGCCTCGTCTTTTTCCTAGCTGTTCATAAATTTGATTGATATTTAAAGGATAGCGAGAATAAATAACACAAAACTCATCTGTTCCTGCTACATTATCCATTGTAAGAAAATGCTTTTCATCTGGAAAGGCAATTTCTCCATTATGATAAGGCAAATACGGGCTAATGTAGGCTTTATGAGGAAAGACAACTTGAATATTTTTAGTTTTGTCAGTAGCAAAAGCATAGACATAAGCAGGCTCAAAATTAGAGAGGTAAAGACGGAAATTTGTACCTCCACTAAAAGGTTGAGGCGTTTTGTAAGTAGCAACACCATTTTTTTTCAACTCAATTTTATTGCCGTTGGCAAGCTCAAAACGTAAACCTCCAGCTAATAAAGGACGCTCTTTTTTCGGTTTGTAATAAGGAACAAGTTCATAAGCAAAACGCACAAAATCAGTAAAAGTATCGTACTCTATCCACGTAAAACCACCATTTGCCCAACCTGTTCCCCAACTGTTCATTATTTCAAATGCTCCTTTCTCTCCTTTTTTATCATCAAAACCGACAACACAAATGGCATGTCCTCCCCAACCTTGACTTGGTTTTTCAGAAGGTCTCCAAAATTCTTTTGCATCATAAATAGAAGGAGGAGCTTCCATTCCAATAACAACAGGATTTCCTTCTGTTAGACTTTTTTTGAGTGCCAAAATGCGTTCTTCTTGTGTAAAACCAATATTCCAAAGGCGTACATAATCTTTTAATTTGTAGTCTTCGGCTTCTTTATAAATTCTTTCAGGAACATACTCCACACATTGCTCTGGAAAGCTGCTTCGTTTGGCTACGCCATGAACCTGCATTTTTTTAAGGGCATCTGTCATAATTGCGCCATACGTACAGTCTTGGTCTTCTTCTTCTTTTACCAATTTATAAATAAAACCAGGGGAGAAAATAAGTGCATCTATTTCAGCTTGTGAGCGCAAGTCTAGCTGGCGAGCTTCTAAAATAGTACGTGCTGCGTAGGCTGTCGTCCAACCAACACACGTTCCATACGTTCCTTGGTCTCCAGGGGTGGGGCAATATTGTTTGAGAGACACAGCAGAAGGCAAGCCTCTATAACTTTCTTCTGTCTGTTGCGATTTTAATGGAATTTCTTGGCTGGCTTTTTCTTCTGCATCTAATAACAAGCCTCTACCTCTATCATTTTTTTGAGCAAAAACTAATGAAAAAGGAGTAAAATAGATTAGAAAGAGTAACGAAAACGTATATTTTGAACTATATTTATAAAACAAGACTTTCATAGAGGATAGCATTTGAAGGATAATTTTTAATAACTGGTTTATACCCAAAACGCAAAAGTAGTGCCTTCATTGTATGCATGTAGTTCATTCTTTAGAATGAGTAATGTTCTTTCTAAACTTAATAAACTACAATGAATCATAGTCAAGTAATCGATATAATAGAAATATCAACCAAGATTGAAATTATAGATTCTTTGAATGGAAAAAATGAAATTATTTTAGCTCTTGAAGATAAAAAGGCTATAACAGAACTTGAAAAGATATTTGACAATCTCAAAAGTATAAATGGGTATTGGATGAGTAGAGGCGAATATTCTTTGTTTTTTTTTCAAGGACAATCCCAGATATTGGAAATAGAATATTTCTTTCCTTGCCATTTAAGATGTAAACATTGGAATTCTGATATGTTGATTTTAGATAAAAAAGGGATAATTGATTGGTTTGCTTCCCTTGGCATAGATTTAATTGAAAGAAGCAAAATGAAAGTTGATATAGAGTTTTTGCTAAAAGATGGAGTTATAAATGAAGCACAATATCAGAATTACCTAAAAAAACAAAATGAAAAACCCTCTTAACTATAATGAATCTAAAAACACTCAAAGAGCAAAACCTAATTCTTTTAGAAGCCTTAGCTGGTAGCAAAGCCTATGGAACAGACTTGCCTACTTCGGACACAGACATCAAAGGAATTTTTATTCTTCCAAAAGAGAAGTTTTATGGTTTGGAATATACCCCACAGGTAAGTGATGAAAAAAATGATATTGTTTTTTATGAGATAAAACGTTTTATAGAACTTTTGGCTAAAAACAACCCGTCTGCAATTGAAATTTTTCATACACAAGATTTTTTTTATAAAAATCCTGTTTTGAATTTGATTAAATCGGAAGATATTTTATCCAAATTATGTAGAGATACCTTTGCTGGCTACGCTCTTACACAAATTCGAAAAGCAAAAGGACTCAAAAAGAAAATTTTTAATCCAATGCCAAAAGAGCGAAAAACAGTGTTAGATTTCTGTTATATTTTAGACGATACAGAAAAGCAAAAAGTCAGTATTCCACTTACAGAGTGGCTTTTATCAAAGAATTATAAGCAAGAAAATTGTGGACTTTCTTCTATCAATCATATCAAAAATACCTATTTGCTTTTTTATCATAATCCGAATGAAGATAACAGCTTTTTTTATAAAGGAATTTTGAAAAATGAAGACTCTAATGAAGTTAGTTTGAGTAGTAATATTGCAAAAGAAGCAAAGCCAGTAGCGTATTTATATTTCAACAAAGAAGGTTATGCAGCGCATTGCAAAGAATACAAACAGTATTGGGAATGGGTAGAAAAACGAAATGATGCTCGCTATGAAAATACGCTAGAACACGGAAAAAATTATGATGCCAAAAATATGATGCACACTTTTAGATTGTTGGATATGGCGATTGAGATTTTGGAGCAGCAAAAAGTTATTGTCAAACGTCCAAATAGAGAAGAATTACTAAAAATCAGAAGTGGATTTTTTACTTATGAAGAACTCATCAAAAAAGCTGACCAAAAAATAGAACAGTTAGAAAAAGCCTATCAAAAATCTACTCTACCAGAAACTCCAAATATTGAAAACTTAGAAAATGCTCTTATTGAGATACGTAAAAGAATGTATAGTTAAAAACGATAATTTTTTTGGCAAACTGACTTTAAAATGCTTTTTTTGTTAGAAGATAAAACAAAAAAATATTCACGAATTAAAAATTGTCTGTTAGACAAAAACCATTCGTAATTAACTTCGTGGAATAGTATTTCGTAATTAAATAATTCGTAATTGATTCATGGCAGCTACCAAACTTGCTTTTTTCCGTTATTTGCTCATCGACCAAATGTTGCGTAGCAAATTCAAGCCTTTTCCTACCAAAGACGAACTTTTGGAGGCGTGCCAAGAGCGTTTTGGAGTTTCTTCGGCTTCCACGATTGAAAAAGATTTAGCTGCTATGCGAGACGAATTTGATGCGCCTATCAAGTACAGCAAAAAAATGAAAGGCTACTCTTACGATGACCCCAAATACAAATTTTTGTCTGTCAATCTTTCCGACGATGAGCAACTTGCTATGGCTTTTGTAGAATCACTTTTGGGAGAATTTAGAGAACTGCCTATTTTCAATGAATTTTCTGGGGCAGTAGATAAAGTATTGGACGGAATGGAAATTGCCAAAACATCCGAAGTTCAGAAAAATGTACAGCGAATTATTCAAGTAGAACAGTCCATTTACAAAGGAAAGGGAACACACCAACTCAAAGAACTCATCTATCATATTTCAGAGCAAAACGTCATTAAAATCTTCTATCAGAAGCACAACGAACCTCATACAAAACCCTACAATATTCATCCGTATTTACTCAAAGAATACCGAAATATGTGGTATCTGATTGGTTGGGTCAGAAAATACAATGAAGTCAGAACGTTTGGCTTGGATAGGATTATGAACATTGAGCCTTCCGAAGAGTCATATTTTATGACTCCAGAACAAGTACAGTTCAATCCAGAAGAGTTTTACAATCATTGTATTGGTGTTTCGGCACTCAAACAAAAACCAGAAGACATCATCCTTAGTTTTGACCCATTTCAAGGAAAATATATCAAATCCCAACCTCTTCACCACACGCAGGAAGTTTTGGTAGATGATGAAAATGAATACAGAATACGCCTTCAT